>NZ_JBQSVL010000003.1:0-94854 GCF_052376215.1 Psychrobacter sp. AOP7-B1-24 | reverse complement strand
GATAAACCCTTTTTTATTGTCACAGACAATCATATTATCGCTGCATTATCAAATAATACCATTCACAAGAATACGATTAGCTGTGTCAGAATCGCTTAGCCTACAATGTGTAGTACTTGCACTCTTTTTCCTTGCTACTCTAATTTTTGTGAATGGTATAACTAAAACACTCAAACTGACATTATCCGCATAGAAGTTTGGCCAGTGCTTCTGGTGTGTCAACCTGATAAGTAGGTTGCTGCGCGGCGAGCTCAACACTAGAGGCTGTGCCGTAATTGACTGCTATACTGGTCATCCCAAGTTGCGTTGCCATTTGAATATCATAAACACTGTCACCGATAAAAACCGCATCAGACACTTGCTGCTGCGTATAATCTAAGATATCTATCAGCATTTGCGGATTAGGTTTCGACCCTGCTTCATCAGCACAACGTGTCATCACAAAATAATGATGACTCTCTGAAGCATCTAACACACGATCTAACCCCTTCCGCTTTTTTCCTGTAGCGACTGCTAGTTTTTTACCTTGTTGCTGCAACCTTTGCAACATACTTTCTATTGGCGAAAACAATGGCGTGCTGTGGCTGTTGGCAATATAGTATTCTGCATAGCTTTGTTGAATGGCCAGCTTTTGCGACTCGCTTGCTTCGGGATACAAAATATCGATACCATTCATTAAGCTAAGACCAATGATGTCCTGCACGGCTTTATCCGTCGTCTGAAACCCATGCGCTTCTCCTGCGATATGCATAGATTCAACGATTAAGCCGATGGAGTCCATCAGTGTTCCATCCCAATCAAAGATAACCAGCGTCTTATCTGATAAACGATGATTGGTTGATAGCGGAGAAGTTGTAGCCGATGCTAGTGTACTGGCAGCAGATTGTTCACTCATGAATAAACCTTAGCGAATAGCGATAATAAATAGCGCATATGAATGCGGATACAAAAACGTCACGGCGACTTATTAGAAAAAATAAGAGTTCGTGACGTTTAACGTTAATGCTCAAAAAATTCAGCTTGTTATCTTATTCAGGCAACTTGGTTTGCTCTGGTAGCCAGTCTGCCATGTCATCCGGTAGTGGTGCGGTAATGGTTTCATAACCTGGGATATCTAAGCGCCACGCATGTAGACACAGACGATGAACACCTGACTTGTCATGCACGTTATATTTATCGTCACCCAAGATTGCATGGCCAATATGGGCTAAATGTACACGAATTTGGTGAGTGCGCCCAGTCAAAGGTTTGGCTTCGATTAAGCTCACCGGCTGATCGGCAATCATAAAACGACTATGAACGACAATATCCGTCTGGCTTTCTTTGGCTTGTGGGTCCTGAGCATCTACTTTGACGCGGCGTTCACCACTAGCGACTGTATAGCGTAGTAATGGCGCATCGATACGTTGCTCATTTAGTGTAGGCTGTCCTTTTGCGATACATAAATAATGCTTTTGGATGGTTTTGTCTACCAGATGCTGTTGCAACACCTTTAGCGCTGAACGCTTTTTAGAAATCATCAATAGACCTGACGTATCTTTATCAATACGATGTATCAGCTCTAAGTACTTCTTACCCGTGACTTCACGCATGGCTTCAATAACACCAAAATCCAAACCACTACCACCATGAACGGCAATACCAGAGGGCTTATTTAGCACTAATAAACCGTCATCTTCATAGACCACACGCGCCAGTAGACTTTTGGCAAACTCATCGCTGATAATGGGCTTTTCGCGGGTGGCGAGTACCACTGGCGCGATACGTACCACGTCTTCACGCTGAAGTCTATCATGCGCTTTACAGCGTTTATTATTCACTCGAATCTCATCAGAACGAATCATTTTGTAGATATGCGATTTTGGTAAACCTTTCAACCGGTTCAGCAAAAAATTATCCAAGCGTTGATCGTGCTGATGGCGAGTTACTTCGAGATAATTCACCTTACCAAAGTTGCTGATTTCATCGTCAGCGCTTTGCGGGCGTGTTTTGCTATTGAAAATAGCAGGTGCTTCGTGGATAGATGCATCTTCAGTCATTTTTGAGTTCGTCATTTTTAGTTAGGTATTTACACAAAGATTTGCTATAGTTTAACATGTTGAATGACAATTAAGCAGAGACTGCGGCAATAATCATTGTTGTTTCAGAGAGTTCATTACCATTTTTGCTATTTGCTAGTAACAAGGTATAAGCTGTATGCCCTGCCAAGATTGTACCCTTCATCTAATTTTCGGGCGCATTATTTGTTTAGAACGATCATTTACAGATATTCTAGCGACTGCCCCATAAATTGAAAAACTGCACTGATTTTATTCAGTGCCACAAAATAAATAGTGACACTAACTAAATACCTTTGTGTTCGTAAATTCAGTGTTCATAAAATTGGCAAAACGCCTTTTTATTAAACTCGAATGTTATTAAACGCGAATGACACTAAATTGACTCACAACCTGCATGACAACGACTTTTTTGATAATTATTCATTATTTAATGACTGATTATCTGATGATTCTTTAGACAAGCATAGTTGAGCAAGTATGGGTGATTTAGTATTAGGGTCGATAAATATATCGATAGCTGCCTAAGTATTGGTGGTCAAACAGATAACGATAAGCAAGATATAAATATAGCACCACACCAATAGTTTGGTCATTTATTCTGTTTGCCAAGTACGCCCCGCTGATAATCAGAGCTGCGAGACCTAACTTTACAACTAAAACACCCAAGATATTATTGATGTTAAACCAGTCAGAACGACAAATACAGAGTGACCAATTGCTTTACCTAGAGAAATAACTGCTGACCACTACTACTTAATCATAGTACTGATAACAGCGATATTATTGTTAGACTTTGAGAGATTGATTGCAACAGCCAGATTTTTTCGATATCAATATATTAAGTCAGTAACTGACCGTCACCCACTCTTACAAAGTGCGCTGACATCACTACCAACAAAACCTACTGATACTGAAACTTTAATCGCACGCTGAGTCATTAATATTTAGACCAAACCTATCAGTAATAGGATATAAATAAATAGCCTTACACCCTATAAAATTTATATTTACTTTAGCACTGCTAAAAAATTTAGGTAAAACAAACCATTGAAAAGCCTACGTGCTTTCTTAAATACCTCATTTACGTTCTACTGTTGACTAACATCTACAAACGCTAATTTAACATACTAGCCACACTTGCCATCATACTCTAAAGCCCATCTTGTCGTTGTTGTGCGTACTCATAGGATATAAATATGAAACGCATTTTGATCAACGCAACTCAAAACGAAGAAATTCGTGTCGCCTTATGTAAAGGCAATCATCTGTATGATTTCGACTTAGAAAATCGTACCCGTGAACAAAAAAAATCTAACATCTATAAAGGTCACGTAACTCGTGTCGAACCATCACTCGAAGCGGTATTTGTTGAGTATGGCTCACAGCGTCAAGGGTTTTTACCAATTCGCGAAATTTCTACCGAATATCTAAGTGGTAATCCACGTGATGAAAATATCAAAAAACTGATCAAAGAAGGCGACGAACTCATCGTTCAAGTCGAAAAAGAAGAGCGCGGCAACAAAGGTGCTGCCCTATCGACTTACGTATCATTAGCAGGTCGTTACTTGGTATTGATGCCAAACAACCCTCGTGGCGGCGGTATCTCACGCCAAATCTCAGGCAAGCTACGTGAAGACATGAAGCGCATGCTGGGCAATCTTGATCTGCCAAAAGGCATGAGTGTCATCATTCGTACTGCAGGTATTGGTAAAACTCAAGAAGATTTGCAACACGATTTGAACCATTTGCTCAATATCTGGCAAGCCATCCAAGAACAAAACCAAAAATATCCATCGCCACGCTTGGTTCATCAAGAAGCAGGCGTCGTCACACGTGCTGTCCGTGATTATTTACGTGACGATATCGCTGAGATTTGGATCGATAACGAAAACGCCTACATCGAAGCAGCAGGGTTTATCGATGCAGTGATGCCAAAGCAAGCTGAAAAATTGCGCAAGTATACTGATTATGAGCCGATGTTTTCGCGCTTCAATATCGAAAAACAAATCGAAACGGCTTATCAACGTGAAGTGCGTTTGCCATCAGGTGGTTCAATCGTCATCGACCAAACTGAAGCATTGGTTTCGATCGATATCAACTCAGCCAAGTCCACCAAAGGTTCAGACGTTGCGGAGACTGCTTACCATACCAACCTCGAAGCAGCCGATGAGATTGCTCGTCAGCTACGTCTTCGTGATATGGGTGGTTTGATTGTTATTGACTTCATTGACATGAATGACAACAAGCATCAAAAAGAAGTTGAAAAACGTCTAATCGATGCCACCAAATATGACCGTGCGCGCGTTCAGTTTGGTGATATTTCTAAGTTTGGTTTGATGGAGATGAGCCGTCAGCGCTTACGTCCTTCACTAGAAGAGTCAACTGGTTATATCTGCCCGCGCTGCCATGGCAATGGTATGATTCGTGACTTGCGCTCATTATCTCTATCGATTATGCGTCAGATCGAGCAAATCGCGCTAAAAGAACGTCAAGGTGAAGTACAAGCTGAAGTGCCAACTGACATCGCAGCATTCTTATTAAATGAAAAGCGCGACAGTTTAGTCTATCTTGAACAAGACAGTGGTACTCGTATTACTATCTTGCCGCATGCACATTTAGAGTCACCAAATTTCAAACTGCACTTTAACCGTGATGGTTTTGCGCCATCAAGCTATGAGCGCATTACCGACACTCAGCAGCAAGAACATAGCGACCTTGGCTACAATGTTGATTGGCAAACGGCTGAAAAAGAACGCCCTGAGCAACAGCCTACTCGCCAGCCACGCCAAACAGCAGCAAATAAAGCCACTAATAAACCAACTACAACGGTTGAGCACAGTAATGATCGTCGCAACAATAAAAGTGCGACCAATGTTTCATCTACACGTGCACCTCAAGCTAATAAAAATCAAAGCGTTGCAGCACCAACGACTGCTCCAGTAGCAACACAACCAGCTAAAGTTGAGACAGCCGCCCAACCACAAGCAGTGGCCTGGTTATCTAATCTGTTTGCTCAAGCACCTCAAGCCACGACAACGCCTAACGTCAGCAGTCATGATGCAGCAGAAGCCATTGAGGCACTGGTGAATAACGGCGCACAAAGCTTAGGTTCATTTGGTCAAATTGATAACAGTGCTTTGAATAATGCTGCAGATAACGCGCAAGCAACTCAGCAAGACCGTCATCAGAAAAGTGATAATCAATCATCAAATAACAACACCAATAATCAACAGGCGCGTCGTAACTCAGACAACAACACTGAGGACGGTAATAGCGAAGACAGAAGAAGACGTAAGCCTCGCAAGTCTAGATCATCTAAGCCGCGTCAAAGAAAAGAGCAAACCGATGAGAGCACCAGTAATGTAAACAGCGACACAGAACGTAATGCGTCGAATAATGCCGTAAATGATACTGATGACAAACAGTCTAGCAATCAAGACAAACGTCAACAGGGTAATAAACGCACGAACGATCGAAATCGTAACAATCGTCAAGATAGCCATGCTCAACACGGCAACCGTCAACACAGTAACCGTAATGCAAGCGAACGCAATGAGACTACTGATAAAGACAGCAGCTCAGCAGATGAGCAAACTCGTAATAAACGTAAGTCGCATAGCCAACGCGGCTCACGTGGCAAGTTAGAGCGCGGTGAAACGCTAACAGCTGATAATATCAAACAGCAATCAGCTTCAGGTAATAATGGCAGCAAAAACCAAGCTAATACCCGCCGTAATCAAAACCCTAACGAAGTCGTGCTACAGGTCAACGAAGCACCTGCTGCGCTTAAGCCATCAGAAGTTGTGCATTTGTCTTTAGATGACAGTAAATCGATGCAGACAAAGTCTCAAGCTACTGAAAAGCAAAGCTCAACAAATGAGGTTGCGAAAGACAAAGTAGCAAAAGCGTCTAATGCTCAAGCGCAGACTAATCACAGAAACACTAATAAAAAAGTGACTGACGATAAGGTTGCGGCTGAAAAAGCGACTGCTAGCAACGCTGTAGAAATCAGTGAAGCTAAGGTTGATAGCACGGCTAAAGACGATAGTCAGCACAACACCATGAAAGCTAATGCTAATACTGATGTCAAGGAACCCGTTACAGGTGAACCGTCCGTGTCTAAAAGTGATAAAGACAGCGCATCTGACGACACTGTGAAGCCAGTAGCAGATAAGCATCAGGAAACTGCTAAGGGTAATGACGAGTGTGACAATGCTCAAAAGGCTGCGAGCGCTCAGAAAGCTGATAATAGCGTAAAATCTAGCAATGAGGGTGACAGTACCAAGAGCAAATCCGCACTTGAGCTGACACATGAGGCATTGTTCGCATCACGCTACGTGACTGCTGAGAAGTTTGGTCAAGCCAGTAATGATCCTCGTGTTGTCCTTAGTCAACAGGCGCAATCACAGGTGACACCAGAGCCTAAAGTCAACGAACAAGCAGTAGCAAGCGTACCTGCTATTCACGGTACGGTTGGCGAGTTTATTCGTGCAACGTTGCCAGAAGCACAGACTCGCTTGACAGCAGATGGCGTGATTAACTGCTTTATCGAAACCGTTGCTTTACACATGGAGCAAGCACAACGTGCTGATAGTGATGCAAACGTGAGCGTCAATAATGGCAGCGATCTTGCGAGTCAGAGCTTTGACTTTAGCAACTATGGCTATCAACCATTAACGGCTGATTATCTATCACGCTTCGAGATGATGACCCAAGCTGTCAGTCAATTTGCAGCAGCCCCAGGGAAAACAGACGTTGATCCTCGCACCATTGGTAAGCGTGCCAGTAATGATCCACGTGGTCAGCACCCTGACTATCAGGAGCCAGCCGTATTAGATGCCCATCAAGTTGAGGCAACGGCACTATCGAATCAGGATCAAACTGATGATGTCAGTGCTGATAGTAAGCAACTGCTAGCCGCCGATAAAACACTATCAGAAGCTGACAGCCAGCAACCAGATGTAGAGAGCACTACCAAAAACGTAGATGCCAAAAGTGCTGATAAAAGTGATGATGAAGCAGTTGAACAAGTCCTTGAATCGACTTCAGAAGATCCGACTAAAGAAGACAGTCAGGCTGCTAAGTCAAAGACGACTATTGCCAGTTATAAAAATATGATCGAAAATGTGGCTGAGCAACTACTGCCTCAAACCGGTATGTTTAACTTAACCACACCCAAAGTGCCAAAGGCTCGCACTCGTAAGCCTAAAGCAGATCATAAGAAGCCAACGCAAGCTGAAAAGCTAGAGAATGAAGATACAGACAGCGATAGCTAATCTTATCGATCTCAATGCAAAAGCCCCAAAGTTGTCAGCAACTTTGGGGCTTTTTTAGATCGACTTTTAAGCTATTGGAACATCACTAGAAGTGCTTAGACGGTACTCTTATTTGAAAGTCTTAACAAAATAAGCAAACACCCTAACCCTAAGACAGCGTAATAAATAATATCAGTGGGCTGATGTCGTACTATCATTCTTACCGCGAATTTTGGCAATCACCGTAAATATAGCAACCACTATCGCACCAATAATAAAGCCTATAGCACCATTTAATATCGCAGTCGTCACACTTTCAAAAATACCTGTGAGATGTGCAATACCCTCAACGCCATGATGCAAAAAGCCAATACCATGTACTAAAATACCACCACCTACTAAGAACATAGCTAAAGTACCCGCGATAGATAAAAACTTCATCAACTTTGGCGCAGCAGCAAACATAACCTTGCCAAGTTGCTGTTTGAATTTGCTTTCCTGCTCCATCAGATGCAAGCCGACATCATCTATCTTTACAATACCAGCCACCAAACCATAAATACCAATAGTAATACCAATGGCTAAAATAGAAAGTACCAAGCTTCGTTCTAATAATGTGGCACTGGCAGTTGTACCCAGTGCAATAACAATAATTTCAGCTGACAGAATAAAATCTGTCCGTACTGCCCCTTTAATTTTTTCCTTTTCAAAAGCGACCAAGTCCACTGTTTCGTCAGCATTGGCTTTCCGACGCGCATTTTGTTCTTCATCATGCGGTAAAGCATGTGGCCAGAAACGATGGATGACTTTTTCAGCACCTTCATAAACCAAAAACAAACCACCACACATTAATAAAAAAGTGACTAGGGGTGGGTAAACAGCACTAATTAACAATGCAGCAGGCACCAGAATCAGTTTATTAACAAACGATCCTTTTGCGACTGCCCAGACTACTGGTAACTCGCGGTTGGCTTTGACGCCTGTGACTTGCTCAGCATTGAGTGCCAAATCATCGCCTAAGACGCCGGCTGTTTTTTTAGCAGCAACTTTGGTCATGACTGAAACGTCATCCAATATCACACTGATATCATCAAGTAGAGTTAATAAACTGGCACCTGCCATGTGTAGTCCTTATCTGCATTTTTTGAAGTAAATAGTTCTATACAAAGGATTATTATATAGAATCTTATAGAATAATGTTAAATACTATAAAGTGTATTAAACACCCTAGCGATACGAGCATAGATATTAAATAGTACAAATGTATCCTATTTTTACAGTTCACTTGTCTCTATACGACTATTGTCATGCCTTTTATTTACCGATATAGCTTACTAGCCCGTGGCTATTATTTACTATAAATATGTTAGTATAGTCGGAATTACCGTTTACTTGACATTATCAATATTTCTCTATATCTCCTTAACATTCAAAACCTTAAGGAGTTTTGCGTTCATTATCATACGTATACTATTATTAGCTCCATTCTCAAAACAAACTATGATTAGGCACGATGCCTATAGGAAACCCGTATGTCGCTTCCCTCTATCAAAAACACCATCTCGCAAAGTCGATTTTCTCGTACTCTTCTCTCTCGTTTTATGATCAGTACACTACTGGTTGGTATCGCTGCTGGCTGCTCAAACAATGCTGCCGATGCCACCAATAATACCAGTATTGTCAGCAACGCAGAGAGCAACGTCAGTGCTGATAAAACGTCAACGGATAGCGATGCTACAGTGGTAAAAGCATTACAAGCCAACTTAAATGCTTCTGGTATCGAGGAAAACATCATTTCAGCAGTACCAACGGATATGGATGGGATTTATTGGGTAACGGCTGAAGGTCTGCCACCTTTCTTTACTGACAAAGTAGGTAAGCACATCATTCAAGGGCAAATCATTGCAGTCGGTGAACAAACTCCTGTAGATATTAGTGCGGCACTGGTTGCTAGCACGGCCCAAGAAGCGTTAAAGGCAGTCGACAAAAAAGACATGGTTATTTACCCAGCAAAAGGTGAAACAAAATCAATTATCTATGCCTTTACTGATGCAGACTGTGGTTACTGCCGTAAGCTGCATTCAGAAATAGACGATATCAATGCGCGCGGTGTCGAAGTGCGTTACTTAGCATGGCCACGTAGCCAACAGTCAATACCAAAAATGGAAGCGATTTGGTGCAGTGAAGATCGCAAAGCGGCAATGAATCAAGCAAAAACAGGCGCCAATGTGCAAGCGCCTAGCTGTGCAAACCCTGTACAAGAGCATATGGCCTTGGGTGCAAAACTCGGTGTGCGTGGTACCCCAGCTATCTTTACTGAAGCAGGACAACAAATTGGTGGCTATCTACCTGCCGCACAATTGGCAGAAGCCGCTGGCGCTAACTAAGATTCATTGTATGCGTTAATCATTATTGATATCTATACTTGCTAGCAGATAGTTTTAGAGATAAGAACGATGAGCGGTATTACTATAAATAGTAAACTAGATCATGCTTTCATTTTAAAAATGGAAACATAACGGTGGCGATATTGTGTAGACGTCAGAACTGCTTGTCGGTATGATACGATAAAACGCTATGAAAAATCTGCAGCATACTACTTTTATTTGAGTACTTTTTATTCAACTATAATGAAGTCACGATAGCACTACTACTGTCAAAGTACGCTTATTACTATTAGTAAATTTGACCTGTAATAGTTTTGCACTTGATTCATTATATTTAACCTCTTGAGGATACTGTGAGCAATTCCATCAAACTAGCGATACTTGGTCTGGGCACTGTCGGCACTGGCGTGATCAATCTTATTAATGACAACTTAGCTGAGCTAAAGCGCCGTAGCGGCCATGATATTATTATTACCGAAGTTGGTACGCGCCGTCAGCGTGATGATATTGATCCTAATATTATTCAAAACAGTGACTTGATGGCAGTGGCTGCAAGCGATAATGTCGACATTGTTATCGAAGTGATCGGTGGTACTACTTTAGCTAAAGATGTCATCATGCACGCTATTAAAAATGGCAAACATGTCGTCACTGCAAACAAAGCACTATTGGCTGAACATGGCAATGAAATTTTTGCATTTGCAGAAGACAATAACGTCCATGTCGCCTATGAAGCAGCAGTGGCAGGCGGTATTCCCATCATTAAAGTAATGCGTGAAGCGTTAGCGGCCAATAAAGTCAATTGGCTTGCAGGTATCATCAACGGAACTGGCAACTTCATCATGACCGAAATGCGTGATAAAGGTCGTCCGTTCTCCGATGTGCTGAGCGAAGCACAAGAGCTAGGTTATGCTGAAGCAGATCCAACGTTTGATGTGGAAGGTATCGATGCGGCGCATAAACTCGCCCTACTCGCCTCTATTGCATTTGGTATCCCATTACAGTTTGATAAGGTCTACTGTGAGGGCATCACTGGTATTACCTTGCAAGATGTGAACTATGCTGAAGAGCTTGGCTACCGTATCAAGCATTTAGGCTTTGCTGTACGCCGTGATGGTCAGGGTGACAATGCCGCCGCTGGCATCGAGTTACGTGTACATCCAACGCTTATCCCGCAAAATGCGCTATTGGCTAATGTCAATGGCGTAAAAAATGCAGTCTTGGTCAACTCTCATCCACTTGGACAAACGCTCTATTGCGGGGATGGCGCTGGCGCTGGGGCGACGGCTTCTGCAGTCATGGCCGATGTCATGGATTTGGTTCGCGTGTTAGGTAACAAAGATGGCGATGAGCAAGACAGCAACAATCAAAACAACCACGGGCATCATGTACCGCATCTGGCATTTATCCCTGAGCAATTATCAGACACACCAATATTACGCGCTGAGCAGATGACGACTGGTTACTATCTGCGTGTACATGCCAGTGACAACCCTGGGGTATTGGCCGATATCACTCGCATCCTAAGCGATGCTGGTATCAATATCGATGCGATTTTACAAAAGCCTGCACATAAAGTTGGTCAAGTCCCAGTAATTATTCTGACCTTACCTGTGGTTGAGAGTCAGATGAACTTAGCGATTGAAAAAATTGAAAACTTAGAAACCATTACTGATAAAGTAGTACGCATTCGCTTAGATGAGCTAGCATAAAACTAAGTAACTGAAACTGCTGCTCACCTATCTGCGTTTGATAATGAATAAATGTTTGATTTTACTCAGCGTAAAATACTCTCATTTAAAATACGTAAAAGGGAATAATAAAAATGTCAAATGATGCAATTGTAATTTTAAACGGCGCACGTACTCCAATGGGCGGCTTCCAAGGTGCCTTAAAAGATATGAGTGCGACAGATCTTGGAGCCGCTGCCATTAAAGCTGCGGTCGAGCGCTCAGGTGTTAGTAGTGATAACATTGATGAAGTTATCATGGGCTGTATCTTGACTGCAGGTCTGGGTCAAGGTCCTGCCCGTCAAGCAATGCGTAAAGCAGGTTTGTCTGATGCAACTGGTGCTGTCACTATTAACAAACTGTGTGGCTCAGGCCTAAAAGCAGTCATGCAAGCACATGACGGTATCAAAGCAGGTAGCTTCAATGTCGCGGTTGCAGGTGGTATGGAATCAATGACCAACGCACCCTATATCCTGCCAGGCTCACGTGGCGGCTATCGTATGGGGCATAAAGAGGTCAAAGACCATATGTTCTTGGATGGTTTAGAAGATGCTGAAACTGGCAAGCTGATGGGTAGTTTCGCTCAAGAAATGGCGAATGAAAAAGGCTATACGCGCGAGCAAATGGATGAGTTTGCTATCGAATCTCTCAATCGTGCACTAACAGCTATCAAAGATGGTCACTTTGCAGATGAAATCGAAGCGGTTACCTTTAAAACTCGTAAAGGTGAGCAAACGATTGATACTGATGAGCAACCACCTCTTGCCAATGCCGATCGTATTCCTACCTTACGCCCAGCATTTGCCAAAGATGGTACCATCACTGCGGCAAACGCTAGCTCGATATCTGATGGTGCTGCCGCCGTGGTCGTCATGAAAGAATCGCAAGCGCAAGCTGAAGGTTTGGATTACCAAGCACGTATCATCGCTACAGCATCCAACTCTCGTCATCCAAGCGAATTTACCATTGCACCAATCGGTGCGATTGAAAAAGTACTGGCTAGTGCTGGTTGGTCGGTGGCCGATGTCGACCTATGGGAAATCAACGAAGCTTTTGCGATGGTTACCATGGCTGCGATGGACGAGCTAAAAATTGACCATGCCAAAGTCAACGTAGAAGGTGGTGCTTGTGCACTGGGTCATCCAGTAGGCTGTTCTGGTGCTCGTATTTTAGTCACTCTGATCAACTCTCTAAAACGCACTGGCGGTAAAAAAGGCGTTGCCACCTTATGTATCGGTGGCGGTGAAGCAGTGGCAGTTGCCATAGAACTGGCTTAAGGCGGATTTGTTAAATATAGAATTGCTTTGAGCATTAGAAAATTCTTAACATTCAAAAACCCGCAGTGTATCAAACACTGCGGTTTTTTTATGTCTATCTACTCTCAATACCCTCAAAACATTACTCTCTGTAAAAACACGTTAATGTATACCCCCACCTATGTTATGCCATTTACAGCCTATTACACGCAATTACTTCAAGTGCACACTTTGCTACCTTGCTCATATATCTCATCAGAAATCCTGATGTTAGGATTATTACAAGTCGATATAGAGTTTTCTTATGACTTATTAAGTAATTGATTATAAAAATATTTTTCTTGAAGATGTACTATTATTCAAATAACTATTAATAATTATCCCATAAAATAATTAACTCATAAAAAAGGAAGACAACAATGAGCCAACTAATCCGTTTAAAAGATATCCAAGCAACTCACCATGACCTTATTGGTGACGACTATTATGATCCAACAGGCAAAACTGCATATGGTATCAATGAAGACAAAGTCGGTAAAATTGAAGGTGCGTTGGTAGAAGATACCACTGGCCGTATCCGTTATCTCATTGTCGATGCAGGTGGCTGGTTCAGCTCAAAAGAAGTACTAGTACCAGCAGGTCTCGCTCGTATCGTTGGTGATGATGTATTCTTTGATAGCTTAACCAAAGCTCAAGTAGAAGCTATGGAAGTATATGATCATGACTATCAGTATAGTTATAAAGATCAACATCAAAAAGATCGCCAAGCCTTTGTCGCTGATAGTGTTCCTGCTGCAGAGCGCATGGAAATCGCTGATCATGCCTATGAAGCACCAAATACCCTAGAGTTACTAGAAGAGCGTTTAACTGTCAATAAAGACCGTATCGTCGCTGGCTTAGTTAAAGTCGGTAAGCATGTGGTCACTGAAGAGCGTAATGTCGATGTCGAGCTAGAAGAAGAGCATGCCAATATTCAACGTACCAATGTCGACCGTCCGACAGACCGCCGTATCGGTGATGTAAATGGTGATGAAACAGTTGAAGTCGAGTTACAAGCGGAACGTGCACGCGTTGGTAAAGATACCTATGTGTCAGAAGAGGTCAATGTTGGTAAAACAACCGACCGTCATACCGAAACTATCGTTGAAACCATTCAGCGTGAAGAGTTAGACGTTGATCGTGACGGAAATGTGGTCGACCGTGAAGGCAATGTCATAGATCGCGAGGGAATCACTGCAGAAGACGTACGCCGCGCACGTGATCTGTAATACACTACACCACCACATTATTTGACTGTCATTACAACTAAATAAAATCTAGATAAAGATAACAGTCACAAGTAGCTAAGTTTAGCTATTTAGGTTTTTCTATTTAGATTTTCGCTTAGAAAATTAAGATCAGGGTATAACTCTGGTCTTTTTTTTGCTCAGCTTTTACTCATTCATATAGTTGAGTTCAAATAATTTCGATACAAAAAAAACCGAGTGCAAGCTATATATTAGTATGGTCAGCGAGGATGACGATGTAGCAGATTTATATAGGTTTGACTATCTAAGCCATGTTAAACATTGCTGATAAAACGCCCGCAAAAAATAATAACGTTAAATGAACCAAATTTTTCAATACTCGCCCTCCATTCCTGTATAACTATAAATATTGCTCAATTATAAGGAAACGATGATGACCACTAATAACAATAAAGACAAGCGCCTAGACAGATCAGACAAAAATCAAGTTTTACCACCTGATCAACAAACTGACAAGAAAGGCATCAGTGATGAAAAAAAAACTGGTTATTTAGAATTGCTAGAAGAACGTCCAGTCATTAACAAAGAACGCTTGGATGTCGGAAAAGTCACGGTCACTAAGCATGCGCGCACTAGAACCGTTGATGTACCCATCGAGCTAGTAGAAGAATACCTTACCATTCGCACTGAGTTCAATGATGCAGAAAGTCAGGACCTATTGTCTGGTGATTATGACAAACAGGATATATTGCGTCATGTTGAACCATCATTGGACAGTAAAGCCGTTATCACCATTAATGGTAAGCAAATACAAATCGGTGATGACCCTATCGAAATGGTCTTGTCTCGCCAAGTAGCTACCATTATGAAGGAAACCTATACTGTCCAAGAAATAGATATCAGTAAAACCACGCATACTCATACCGATACCATTCAAGTAGCGCTGAAACATGAAGAATTGGATGTACGAGAAGAAGGGCTTTTGGATCATGAGGATAGTAATACCATGCACAAAAATTAGAGTAGCAAGGAAAACGAGTGCAAGTACTATTCACTGTAGACTAAGCAAGTTTGACACTGCTAATCGTATTTTTTGGGATTGGTATAATACGCATAAGTAAGCCAAAAGTTGGTAATAAAAAAAGCAACGATAACGTTGCTTTTTTTATTGCTTAGACCATAGTGAATGTTTTAGGGTGTGTCCTCATCAGCATCGCTATCTTCAGCAGCACTATCCATCGAGATAGCCGCATCACCTTCTACTTCATCGACCGATGTATCTGTAGTATCAATGATCACTTCAGTCGGCTCAGCAGGTTCAGCAGACATTGGTACTGTTTCTTCAGTATTAATACCGTCTTCTATATCACCCTCTGTCTCTGGCTGTTGCTGACAGGCGCTGATAGACAACACACCAGCAAGCAGTGCCGTCAACGCCATTGAACGACGTAACCCTTTTGCTAACTCTAAACTCATAACACTCTCCAAATAAATCTGTTAAATACTATAGCCTGTCAATAAATACACGCCTACGCTGAATTTGTAAGAAATCAATACAGCATATAGTCAAAGAACTCTAAAATGAGTATAAGGCAGCCAACTGTAGATTGTACAAGTAGTACATCTAAGAAGGATAACGCCGTAGTGACTTAGTAGTTCAGCGACTATATCTGAGAGTATTAGTGCGTGTCTTAATAAATACCAAAAAACCCCTATCCACTTTAGATAAGGGCTTTTCCTATAGTATTGCTAATATATCTCTACTAACGATTCAGTACCTAGCGTCCACACCTACTTATTAGAGCTAAATTTTGCCATGACAGTGTTTGTACTTGAGGCCTGAGCCACACGGACAAGGCGCATTACGGCTGATGTTTGAGCCTGCATATGGGTTTGGCTCACCAGCTGTACTCCCTGCTATCGAAGCCGCTGCTGCTGCACTGGCTACAGCACGGTTGTCAGGTTGCGACTGTGCAGCTGAGTTGCTTGCGCCACTATCTAAGTTATCAATGTCATTATGCTCGAACTGCATTTGCATATGAGCAGCATTCTCACGTTGCTGCGCTTCCAATGCTTCTAGCTCTTCTTTGGTAGGAATATGTACACGTGATAAATCTTGTACTGTTTCAGATTTAATCGCACCTAGCATCATTTGGAACAACTCAAACGACTCACGCTTATATTCTTGCTCTGGGTTTTTTTGTGCGTAACCACGTAAATGAATACCTTTACGTAACTGGTCCATCTGCGTTAGATGCTCTTTCCAATGCTTGTCTAGACTCTGTAGCATAAAGTGACGTTCTAGCTGAGCTGCGTCTTTTTCACCCATCTGCTCACGGCGCCCATGATAGCGCTCTAAGGCTGTTTGAATGATTTTTTCACGCAGTCCTTCTTCATCTAAGCGGCGATCCTCGTCTAGCCAATCATTAATCGGCATCGAGATTTTGAACTCATCTTCTAGCTCATCCTCTAAACCATCGATATTCCATTGGTCATCGATAGAGCCCGGTGGAATAAACTGGTTGATCATGGCGTTATAAACTTCACGATGCATCACTTCGAGAGCCTCGAGTAAATCCATCTCTGCCAACAAGTCATCACGCTGACCATAGATAACTTTACGCTGCTCATTGGCAACATCATCGTATTTCAATAGGTTTTTACGGGCATCAAAATCACGACTTTCAACCTTACCCTGCGCATTCTCAATCGATTTGGAGACCATTTTGTGTTCGATGGCCTCGTCTTCTTTTAGACCCATCGCACGCATCATATTGACCACGCGATCGCCTGCAAAGATACGCATGAGGTCATCTTCAAGCGATAAGAAAAATCGCGACATACCAGGATCACCTTGACGACCGGCACGACCACGCAACTGGTTATCAATACGGCGTGATTCATGGCGCTCAGAACCAATAATATGTAGACCACCTGCCTCAACCACTTTGTCATGCTTGACTTGCCATTGATCTTTTAAGCGCTGCATTTCCTCTGGGCTAACCGCATCAATGTCCTCAATAAACGACTGCCAATTACCACCAAGGATAATATCGGTACCACGACCTGCCATGTTGGTCGCAATAGTGACTGATTTTGGGCTACCCGCTTGGGCGATAATTTCTGCCTCACGCTCATGCTGCTTAGCATTCAAGACATTGTGCTTAACGCCTTCTTGATCGAGTAGATAAGACAATTCTTCACTGGCTTCAATCGTCGCCGTACCAACCAGTACTGGCGCACCTTTGGCTTGAATTTCTTTAATTTCGCGGATAATGCCTTTGTACTTACCTAGCTTGGTCAAGAAAATCTGATCATCCATATCGATACGAGCAATTGGCTCATGCGTTGGAATGACGATGACATCTAAATCATAAGTTGATTTGAATTCTGCCGCTTCGGTATCTGCTGTGCCCGTCATACCAGATAATTTGTCATAAAGACGGAAGTAATTCTGGAATGTGGTGGTCGCAAGCGTTTGGTTTTCTGCTTGAATATCGACGCCTTCTTTGGCTTCTACTGCTTGATGTAGACCTTCTGACCAGCGACGACCCGGCATGGTACGACCAGTATTTTCATCAACGATGACCACTTCGCCTTCATCAACGATGTAATGCACATTTTTTACAAAGACATGATGCGCACGAATGGCGGCTTGCACGTGAGCCAATAACGGCAAACGGCTTGGACTATATAAGCTTTCGTTTTCGCCAAGCTCACCGACTTCGACTAAGAAACGCTCAATTTTCTCATAGCCTTTTTCGCTAATCTCAATTTGACGGTTCTTTTCATCAATCCAAAAGTCTTCGTCTTCGTTGTTTTTGTTGGCTTCTTCATCTTTTGAGCGAACAAGAACAGGAATAATGGTATTAATCAACGCATACATACGTGATGAATCTTCGGCTTGACCCGAAATAATGAGCGGCGTACGGGCTTCATCGATCAAAATAGAGTCAATTTCATCGATAATACAGAAGTTCAGTGGACGCTGTTTTTTCTCAGCAAGACTAAACACCATGTTATCGCGTAGGTAATCAAAGCCGTATTCATTATTGGTACCGTAAGTGATATCCGCTTGATAGGCCTCAACTTTATCCTGCGGTGGCTGCTGCGAATAAATAACACCAACCGTCATACCCAAAAAGCCAAATAAGGGGCGGTTCAATTCGGCATCACGCGCCGCCAAATAATCGTTAACGGTAACCAAATGAACGCCTTTACCACTAATGCCATTGAGGTACATGGCTAAGGTTCCCATTAGGGTCTTACCTTCACCAGTTTTCATCTCGGCGATTTTACCTTCATGCAAGGTAATACCACCAATCAGCTGCACATCATAGTGACGCATACCATTGACACGTAGCGATGCTTCACGGCAGACAGCAAAAGCTTCTGGTAATAATGCATCTAAGCTTTCACCATTTTGGTAACGTGCTTTAAACTCTGCGGTTTTTTGTTTTAATTGCTCATCAGACAGTGCTTGTATTTCGGCTTCTTGTGCATTAATTTTACTGACCACTTTGCGCATACGCTTTAATTCGCGGTCATTTTTGGTGCCAACGACACTGCCTATAATCTTTGATAACATAATTTTTTGACCTATGGAAATATTCGATAATTAGTGCGCATTAGCCAACGCTTAGCTCGCTGCCTTGTCATTATCTGACTAACGTACCACTGAAATGAAGTATCGCCTAATGAAGTATCGCCCAATTAAGTGTGACGTCATTATATATGGTTATGACGCTGATGGATACAAGGGCAGCGGGCAGATATTTGCCGACGTAAAAACACCGTTGAACGTGTTAAAATGGTTTTGTTATATTTATGACACGGCACCGCTATATCCACCGATATTACGCCAAGCCGTTTCATGCTAGCTAAATAAAAATACGTAAAAAACACTCCATTTCATACTATCACCACTCTCAAAAAATAGAATAGCCAAAAAAAACAAGCACACGTACTACGCCTAGTAGTCTGAACAAGTTTGACACCGCTAATCGTATTTTCTGGGATTGATTAATAAGTACTATAAGAGACTCTGCATGACTGTAAAGACGTCCGCTCAAAATTTTAACACCTCAAAATCTACTCCGTCAGCATATGCGCTATCAAAACAACAGACATCCGAACCATTAACCGCTGATCATTTGACAATCGGTGATAGCGTTTATAATTTGGCCGATCATACGCCGATGATGGTGCAGTATCTAACCATGAAAGCCAACTATCCACAAGCGTTGCTGCTGTACCGGATGGGTGATTTCTATGAGCTGTTTTTTGATGATGCCAAACGCGCAGCACAGATATTAGACATCACGCTCACACGCCGTGGCACGGATAAAGCGGGCAACACCATTGCAATGGCCGGTGTGCCGTTTCATGCTGCTGATAGCTATATGGCACGATTAATCGCTGCGGGGCAAACCGTCGTTGTCTGCGAACAGGTTGATGAATCAGCCACTGCGAAGAGTCAATCTAACGCGCCTACGATGGGCGACAAGCAAAAGAAAAGCAAATCTGCCGCTGGTAGCATCATGCGCCGTGAAGTGGTCAAAACTCTAACGGCAGGAACCATTACCGATGACGCATTAATTGCGCCAAATCATACGCCAGCTGTGGTCGCCATTGATATTGCCATACCTAAGGCAAATAGCAAACAGCCTTTGCAAGCTGCTATTAGCCAGATGGACCTGACCGCTGGCACGCTGACCACCCAAACGCTAAGCACAAATCATGACGATATTGAGGGCTTACAAGCGCAGATGCTCACTGTCTTGGCACGCTTTGCCCCTAGTGAATGCATCGTGAGCGAAACACTCAATGGCCGTATTGGTACTGATAGCGAAGACTGGCTACTGTGGTTACGTCAACATCTTGACTGCCCTATTATCGAAGTCGCTGCCAATGACTTTCATCCTGAACATGCCAGCGCAACTCTTTGCCAACAGTTTGAGGTGCAACGTCTCGACGGCCTAGGGATTAGCGACGCACCACTGGCACAATCTAGCTGTGCTGCACTCATTCATTATGCGCGGCAAACTCAGCAACGCCATGTACCACAACTCAATCAGCTAATTGTCGAATATAGCGACGACTACCTGATTATCGATGCCAACAGCCAGCAGAATCTTGAGCTATTCACCCCTGTTAGTAGCAATGGCACCTCATTGATATCGGTGCTAAATCATTGTCAGACCCCGATGGGTAGACGATTACTAGTACAGCAAATGAAGCGCCCACTACGTCAACACGCACGTATCAACTTACGCCTAGATGCGATCGCTAGCCTGTTAAATACAGAACATGCATCAAACAACCTTGGGCAAACATTAGCAAATAACGAAACAAAGCGCACCCTAGTCACCAGCATACGCGAGACGCTACATACCATCGGTGATATTGAGCGAATCACAAGCCGCATCGGTCTGATGAGTGCAAAGCCACGCGACTTACGTAAACTTGCTGAGGGTATCGCCAGTAGTGACCAGCTGACGACCTTACTCAACCAAGCAGGCATTAGCCATGATCAAGCAGGCTTATTACCCATGCTCATGCAGCAACTGCCAGCACAGTTACCTGCCATACAGTCCGTCGCCGAGCTGATTGAGCGCGCCATTATCGTAGAGCCACCTGCGCATATCCGCGATGGTGGCATGCTCGCTGCTGGCTATGACGACGAATTTGATCGCTTGACCCATTTGCATGACAACATTCAGACGACTTTGGATGAAATGGTCGAGCGTGCACGTCAGGACAGCCAATTGCCCAGTCTTAAAGTTGGCTTCAATAAAGTCAGTGGCTTTTATTTTGAGCTGCCCAAAATGCAGGCAAAAAATGCACCAGCGCATTTTATTCGTCGGCAGACGCTCAAAAGCAGCGAGCGCTTTATCACCGATGAGCTAAAAGAAGTCGAGACCGAATATCTAAGCGCACAAAGCTTAGCACTGGCTCGAGAAAAACAGCTGTATCATGAGCTGTTGACGATACTCAGTAATCATTTGGCCGCATTGCAGCAGCTAAGCGCCGCCATCGCTCAAATAGATGTGCTCAGCAATTGGGCGCAGCTTGCGACGACTTATCATTGGCAACGTCCCGTTATGACTAACGATTCAAACGATGGCAACTTGTTAAAAAACAGCAGCCAGACCCGTATCGACCAGAGCAGTATCGACATCCAGCAAGGCCGCCATGTGGTGGTCGAGGCGGCATTAACCCCCGATAATACCAGCAGCCCAGCCGTGCAAGGCGCAACACAGACTTTTAGCCAAAACCTCAGCCAACACCCCAGCAAACCTGCGCGCGCCCATGCCTTTGTCGCCAATGACTGCACGCTGGGCAGTGCCAATACTAAAGAAGGACATCCTGAGCGCCTGCTGATGATCACAGGCCCCAATATGGGCGGCAAATCAACCTACATGCGCCAGACCGCTCTTATTGTCTTGCTCGCGCACTGTGGCAGCTTTGTGCCAGCAGCCAGCGCGCGCATCGGTGATATCGACCGCATCTTTACCCGTATTGGCTCGGCTGATGATCTGGCAGGCGGCAAGTCGACCTTTATGGTCGAGATGATCGAGACGGCCAATATCTTAAACCAAGCGACCGATAAATCACTGGTGCTCATGGATGAAGTCGGCCGCGGTACCGCCACCACCGACGGGCTGGCCATCGCCCACGCTTGTGTCAACAGGCTGCTTGAGATCGGCTGCCTGACCCTGTTTGCCACCCACTACTTTGAGCTGACGCAATTGGCTGCACAGAATAAAGGTATTCGTAACGTCCATGTCGCTGCCAGTGAAATCGACGGTCAACTGTTACTACTGCATCAAATCAAAGACGGTGCCGCAAGCTCTAGTTTTGGTCTGCATGTGGCAAAAATGGCAGGGATTCCTACCCAAGTACTGGATGACGCCAAGCGCTACTTAGCAGATAACTTAAAATTAGACCCTATTGAAGTAGAAAGCGTGAGAACCGTTGATGACAAAAATGAATTAGCTAAGTCATTAAATGATAAATGCGATCATATGAATGGTCATGAAATAGAGAGAGCTGATATAAAAACCACAAATCAATCTCAAATAATGGCTGATATTCCACAACAAAATCAGCTGTTTAGCTTACAAGATGAGCTAAGCGCGATTGATCCTGATACCTTAACGCCAAAGCAAGCCCATGATTTACTCTATCATTTGAAGAAAATCATTAGTCATTAAAGGGAATTGTCAATTAGCCGTAAAGGCGTTAAAATGTGCCTTATTTTCCAACTATTCTATGTAGCCCTTATCGTTGATTCACTTTAAAAGAAAATCAAGGCAACCAAATGCAGATGTATCAATAATACTTCAAGCACGGTGAGCACAGTAACTCTTTTAAAAGGGATGAACTATATCAGCCAATCCAATAACAGGTAGACCTCACTATGACCTTTGTCGTTACAGATAACTGCATTCTTTGCAAATACACCGACTGTGTGGAAGTCTGTCCTGTGGACTGCTTTTATGAAGGCCCGAACTTCCTCGTCATCGATCCTGACGAGTGCATCGACTGCGCACTATGCGAGCCTGAATGTCCCGCCAATGCCATCTTCTCAGAAGATGAAGTACCAAAAGGACAAGAGATGTTCACCCAGCTAAACGAAGAGCTGGCACAAAAATGGCCGAACATCACTGAGATGAAAGGTCAATTGCCAGAAGCTGAAAAGTGGGATGGCGTGGAAGGTAAGATTCAGTATTTAGAGAAGTAGCTGATAATAAGCAATTTTTAGATACTAAAACCATTTAACGGTAGGATAACGTTAAATGGTTTTTTATTCTTTATTTTTTGAGGTGAATAGATTCATAAATTTTCATTCTTTATTAGTTTATGGAATACATTCTACAATCTATGCCATAACTTTTTTAGCTAACGGATAGCATAAGGCCACTAGTACGCCCCAAGCAATCCAACTATATTCTAATATACTTTGAGAAGGTATAACTCCAATGCCATTTATAAACAAAGCAATTAGAAAAAAAATAAGAGAGCTAATCAGTGCTGCACCAATAATATATTTCATAACTATTCCTAAACTTACCTAAAGAACTTCAGAAAGGCGACTCGTATAGTGAGGTCGCAAATCCACAATATCAATAACATTGCCATCTTTATCAATCAGTACTACCATATTCACTACGGGCGCTGTTAGCGGTAGCCAGCCCTCAGAATCAGGATAATGGCGCAATACAGCTTCTACTCTTAGCTTATCATTACTATTTGTCAGCTTGCTTAACGGCTTAGCCTTAGTTTGGATAATATCGGCTGCTGTTTCAATAGGCTGATAGCTATCGGTTCTGAAGATAGCAGGCACTCGCATTTGGTATTCCTTTACTGCAAACTCTTCCAGTGTAAGCTCTTCTGCCTTAATCTTTGGTTCAGATGCTAAGACAGAATAGACAAATTTGGGTTTCTCAAATAATCCTAAAGGCTTAGCTGCTGTCATCTGTGTACCAAGATGCTGCTGTGCCCACTCGTTATCAAAGCCGCGCACCACCTCAAAGTTATCTACCGCAAACGCTATATAAGCAGGCCGACCCGCCTCGACAATGTATAGCCCGTAGCCCAATGCTGCTATCTGTAACACTGCTATCACTGCAATATCGCGGGTGAGCTCTTTTTTGTCGGCCTTATAGACGATAAAGGTGAGTAATGGGGCGACGATTAGGTTCAACGCAATCATCATGAGCACAGCAGGCAAGACACCTGTCGCTTGATAGAGATGGCTGGGATACCAAACAAAGTAGATAATAGCGCTAATCAGCACATTAAGTACTAACGAGCACAGCACATGATAGCCCGTAATTTCTAGTTTTGATGAGGGCTTGGAGGTTGTCGACATATTTATTCCAGTATGCGGTTTTATGGGTCTGTTTTAATCTAACCTGTTTTAATATAGTTTATGTTATTTAACGCGACAAATATCAGATTATGGGCAGTTACCAGCACCAGACCTAAAGCCGCGGGCAGCGTTACATACGGTACCCGTATTGGTCCACACCATGTTCGTTCCACCCCCTACCATCGTCGGGGTATTGATATAGGTCAAGTTATTACCTGTGTTGTCTGTTGAGCCTATGATAGCGCTGATAACCCCATCGCTCACAGCGATCAGTGCTGTGACATTGCTAGTTGTGGTAAACGCTGCAATCGCTGGGATACCACTCGTGCCCGCGTCACACCCTGCAATTATGCCCGTCTGAGCGACGCATTCATTGACTGCCTGCTTAATCGAAGCCAGCTCTACCGCGGCAGCGGCGGCGCGGGTACGTGAGGTATAGCTATTATAATGAGGCAGAGCGATTGACGTTAATATACCGATAATAGCGATAACAATCATGATCTCAATTAAGGTAAAACCTGTCTGGGTCGTTGGTTTCATTATCTCTCCTAAGGTTACCTACTATCGTCAGTTATAGCCAGTGCGATGTCGACGTATAATAGTCAGTCATTAGACACAAAAAAGCCAAACATAACGTTTGGCTTTTTTATTAACTTAAAATATCTAAGTTGTCAGATTATACGCAATCACCAGTACCTGGCTTAAAGCCGCGCTGTGCGTTACAGATAGTACCAGTCTGTTTCCAAGTCATGTTAGCAGCACCTACAGCCATAGTAGGGGTATTCTCATACGTTAAAGCAGTACCATCAGCAGCTGTTGCACCTAAAGAAGCTACTTTGATAACACCATCTGTTACAGTAGGCTGCGCCGTAACATTTTTAGTCAAAACAAAAAGAGTTGCGTCAGTTGTGTCTGGGATACCGTTACTACCAGCATCACAACCTGGGATCTTACCAGTGAAAGCGATACATTCATTAACCGCTGACTTTACAGATGCAAGCTCTGCTGCTGCGGATGCTGCACGGGTACGTGAGGTGTAGTTACCGTACTGAGGAATAGCAATCGCAGCTAAGATACCGATGATAGCGATAACAATCATTAATTCGATTAAGGTAAAACCTTTCTGGGTAGTAGCGTTCATAGTACGTCCTTTAGAGTAAGGTGATAACAGATTGATATGCTACTTGGCACTATCATTTGTTATCTATTATAAATAATGGTTTGTCAGTATGAGTAATTCACTAACTCGTCTAACTATCTTGTTATTATTGTTGCAGGTAGCATGCCAACTTTTTAGTCAATTCTCATGTTTCACTATGAAAATCTCATTAATTGTATTAACAAGCTATATCCTACTAAAGCTAATCTGCCTATATTTAACTTATAAAGGCTTGGTTAATAGTGTGTTAACCATTGCTAGTAAAGGTATTAAACAAGATATCTCTGATTCGTAGGGATACCAGAAACCATTTATGTGTTAGCTAGACCTACATACGTTATCCAATGACAATTTTTGTCTATTGACTATTGTTGCTGTTAACTTGCTGAAAATTGTCAGTTTAAGTGACATTTAAGCGTATCAGGTAAGCTAGCATGACATTTTTTGTCAGATAAAGGCTTTTATTCTATTTGTAAATCAATAAAAAAAGCCACCCTAGATTATCGTTGTATCTAGGGTGGCTCTTTAGCATACTTTAAATATACTCAGTCTATATAAGACAATAGCATATCAGCTATTCAGTCAGTTATTCTAGATCAGAGCTCTATTCATTCCAGTCGTCACCAGTGCTACAGGTGGTCGATCGGCATTTAATGCCTTGAAAATCCAAACTGAGCGTACCATCGCTAGCCATCTGTGTATCTGCTTCTGGTGTAGCAACGATAGTCCAGTCAGAGGTGAGCGGATCAGGGGTGAACGTAATTTGATACAAGGTAGTACCCTGAGCAGGGTAGCTGCCACCCAGTCCTGTGATTAAGTCATTACTATAGGTACCTTGTGCCAGCTTGTTGGTTTGGATTTGAGTAGCAATGTTTTGCATCTCGCTCATCATATCGGTGCGCTTAGACTTGATAACATAGCGTTGATAGTTAGGATAAGCAACAGCAGCAAGTACACCAATGATGGCGACAACGATCATTACTTCAATTAATGTGATGCCTTGTTGCGATGAAAATGGACTTATCGACTTATCTAAAGTAACACGCATCACCATTCCTCCTGCCCAGTACCACAATCGCTATTTGCGATGGCTAAGCTGTTGTTTTTACTCTGACAGCGTAAGCCAGCACTGGTGATCATAATTTCATTAGCATTTTCGGTAATGCCTACAGGATTTGGTAACGCTAGCATTTTCCATGTACGTCCAGTCGTACTATTGACAGTAGCACTGGCAGTAGGAACCAATGAACTGGCTGTATTACTACCATCTACAAGGGCAATCAAATAACGATAGTTGGCTGCATCACTACCGTCTGGCACATAGATGGTCTTGTTGTCCGATTCATCATAACTATAGCTAATAACGCCTGTCCCACTATCTACCACTTTTGGCTGAAAACCTTGATAACTCAACGCTTTCGAACGCCAACGCTCAAGCTCTAGTTGTAACTGTAGCAGTTTTGCCTGAGCTTCACGTTCGGCATTCATCACAGCATACTGCCGATAGCTAGGAATCGCTATGGCAGCTAGAATGCTGATAATTACCACGATAACCATCAACTCTATGAGCGTAAAACCACGTGCGCCGCTATGCGTTGTCATACTTTCTGTCTCGTTCTTATACGACTTAGTCATATACCGCGCCCTATTATCAATACTGTTAGAATCACCAATCATGACTATCATTAGTTATCATGGTACTGGCAGTGAATAAAACTCTGAAATGATCATCACTGCCTATATTGTTATTCTAGTGTTTGCCCTAATTACTGCGTTCGCTTATACCATGTTTTTGGCTGCAACGTATAACGCTCATTGAATAAGAATTCAGCAGCACTACCATCACCACCTGTAACGGTAGGACGGACTGTCTCACCTGGATATAAATCTTTGATATTACTGTCATCCTTATCGCCATCGTTACCAAAATTCTCACGATTGGCCGCTGCTATACGCTCAGTCAGGGTGGTCGTACCGATAAGTACCTTAACATCTGTATTATCTTCGTTATAAGCACCGAGGGTCAGCTCTTGAATACCTTGACCAGCAGGAATATAGCCGCCTGTACCAGATATCGAGGTATCGTCCATACAAACACCATAAGGCAAGCAATAAAGCTGACGCTCTGAACCACCTGTTATCTGTGCAGCACAGCTGGCAACTGAGTCATTATACTGTTTGTCAGGATTATATACGGTGGTGTATAACAAGTTATTGATAACCGCACTATCACCTACACCTTTATTGTATCTGACATTATTATAACCATCGAATCGGGTCAGTGGATAATACCAGCCCTGGCTAGTACCTCTAATCATATCTGCTTTCGCCGCCGTTTTTACCGCTGTCGTCGGTGCAGAACCCAACTCTGTCGCTAGTGCTGTTAACTCACTTTCGGTGATATCTTCAATAGTCGCCGAAAACGTACTGCTTAAGACATCTGTGTTTGTTACATCAGTGTCAATAATGCCATACACTCTGTTGGCAAAATCATTGTCATTACGCAAGGTTGATAAAGGAGCGCTACGATTACCTGATATCACATTGACCAATGCAAAGAGTTGACCGTTATTGGCAATATTCTCTCCAGAAATACCTTCATTGCGATAGAAACTCACGATTGGACGTTCGTAAAAGCGATACGCATATTTTTTGTTAGAACCACTAGGAGCTACATCAAGTATTCGTGTGACTCGTTGATTAGAAAAGCTGCCTACTTCAGCAAAGCCATTGCCAGCAGGGCGAGCATTTTCAAAGTCCGCGCGGAATACTTGTCCACCTAAATCTGCAGCATAGAGATGATCCATCAGTCCATCATTGTCTCGATCCAACACGGTAATTTCACCAGTAATACTATTGATCATACTATCGGTTTTATCATTTTTTGTACTGCCGTTCTCACCACTGGTTGACCATATCAACTCACCTGTCGCAGCATCAATCATATAGATAGCATTACCCTGTGCTGGTGCGCTAGAGGTTGGTACATAGCTATCTTCTTCATAACCCATATCATAACCACCACCGAATACCAGTACGTCGATAGGATCACCGTCTCTAGTGAGACGGATTTTAGCGGATGTTGGCTTGCTCCAAATTTGCCCTAAACGACTAAAACCTTGTGTGGTAGATTTAGCAGACGTACTGGAACGTAAGCCATCCTGAGTAATAGTAAATAAAATCTCAGGTGCGGACACATCGGTAATATCCATACCGTAGAAAGCTTCTCCACCCATACGCAAGCCACCATAAGCAAACATACCGTTACCGTCTGAGGTGTCGACAGTGACTCTAGGGTTAGTCAGATCTAAATCATAAGTGTAGTCTGTAGTCACTAACCATGGTGCATCGATGCCAAAATATGGCTGACCTATTTTATCAATCGTTGAGCCATCAACTAAGGCTTCTGGCTGTGTCTCGATCATATATTTAGGTATGATCGCCACTTCCTCTTCGCCTTCATCGGCGTCAACTAGATGCAGTGCACCATCCATAGATCCAAACAATACATAATCATCACGATCATCAGCAATGTTACCATTGGCATCTAAATCTGCACTGTATGAGATTGCGGTAGGCTTTGAGTGAACGACACCGCCCAATACCTTAATCTCAGTAGTAGGTATAGAAAGCGTTAAATCTTTGACATCCGTAGTATCTGTTGCTTGTCCGTCGGCAGTTAATAAAGAGTCAAAACCTAAGAAACTTAGTAAACGACGCTTGTTAAGTTGAGTATAAGTGGTGGTATCTTTTAGTTGGTCAAACCCTTGTGGCCTACCGCTACCATTGACACTCAGCTGGCGTAATACTGGCGTCGTATTAGTCGCAGAAGTATAATCCTCGACATACAGTGTACGTACACTGCCTAACCCTGCATTGGGTGCTTGCAATCGAGCATAAACACCACCCGCTGTAATATCATTATTTGCATTACTACCATCTACGATATAGTTAGACTCTTGCCATATATCTTGCGTATCTTCGTCTAGATCACCTGCGACATTCTTATATAGCGCACTATTGCTTTTACCAAATAAAGTACCTTCATCCAAATTGTACTTTTTAAGGTTGCCACGCCAAGTACTCGCTCCTGAAGCAATATCAGGATCTAGCATCGGCAGATAAGCAAATGCTTGTTGATTTGCCGCTTGATAAGGGTCATCAGGAATCGTAATCGTACCAGATGGCGAAGTATTAATGGTATTCACAAGACCTGTGGCAAAATCGACAATACTCGCAGCAATATCTGCAGACTCTTCTGTATAGTAAAAACCACCATCACCAAAGGTTTTGGTCTCATTATCGCCTTTTCGCTCACCGAGCTTACATAAATTACGAGTGTCATTGCCGACACTACCGCTATCACAATCCGTTACTTCTTTTGATTCGCCGTCAACTGTGATGGTGCGCGTGCCAGTCAGTCCAGCAAAATCACTACCAAAACCAACTGTTGCTGTTTTGATAGGTAACCCAAGCGGATTATTGGCAGTATTGCGTAGTAGCGCTGCATAGCTAGCCATACAACCCCATGACCTAGAACTACTGTCACCACTTAAACCAGCACAGCTATCTACTGACAATGCAGGGCTAGAGGTAGAAGCTAACAAAGATTCATTCATTAAATTCTTAGATCTAGTAGTACTACTACCGTTTGGTTGGCCATCGGTTAATAAGTAAATACCATTACCGCTACATTCTTGGGTATTCAATGGAGAAATATATGCATTGCCAGATTTGGAACTACTAACAGAGTCATCAAACCCACTATAATTATCTGAGCCGCCACCTTTAGTAGTCGTACCCATCATGTAAGCACCTGACTCTGCTAGCGCGTGGGCAGTTGGTGTCAAACCTGATGCTTCTAAGTCTTTTGCTGCATTGATTAATGCTGCTCGTTGAGGCGCAGTTAGTGCCTTGGTAGGAACTAACACCACCCCCGCTCTGTCTCTGCCATTATAACTATAATTACCGAAGCCTATCTCATAATCATCCGAGAGAGAGCCACTGTCTTTTAGGTTGTTCTGATAGTCGAAAACCTCATCGGCCAATAGTTCGATGAGCGCTATTTTTAGGCGAGTCAATCTATCAAATCGCATCGTCCCATTAATAGTACAACCTTCAGGAGTAAAGTTAATTTCTTGTTGAATGCTTGTCTTGTCTATGACGGTATTCCCATCTTCATCCCTGTACAACCCATCAGCAGCTGAACCATCATCCTGACGTTTATAAATAACGGCACGAATTTTTTCTGAAGACTGAGAAGATGTCCAGCATGATTGGCCATAATCGTTGCGCATGCTACCACTACCCATACTACCTGAGGTATCTAGCATCATAAAAATAGACGCCGTACCTGGTGTGGCGGCTTTGTAAATTTCTAGATCACCCACAGGTTTTCTACTAATAGTATCTGCTTGTGCCACAGTACCACTAAACCCTAGTAGCACAGCAATAGCTAATGCCTTAACGCGCCACGGCTGTCGATTGGAGCTCTTATTAGTTCGGTGTATCATGATTTTTTCCTTATGATAATTGGGCGATGCGCTAACCATACTGCTATAGCAGTGACGCTATCTAATGTTGCAAAATTAGACGAAATATCCAAACTTTTAGCTTGATGGTAACGTACAAAGCAAACCACCACCTGTTCCAAATTCGACGCACTTGGTACGCTGTGACTGGTTTTCTACATTGGCTTGTTCATAAATAACAGCACTAGGCACACCAGCAGATGCCATACATCCACCAATAGTATCCTCGCTATCAGCAACCGTATCTACGCGACTGGTTTGTGCAAAACAGTTTTTGCTGCCGACTTCTGTGTCTGCATACGCAGGCAATACAGCGGTATTATTAATATCGAACGTATACGCTTGGCTAGAAACTGAACTGCTGTCTTGTCCAATAGTATAGTTACTAAATGCTTCAGTATCAGCACTGGCTGACGTTAATGATATATTGACCTGAGTCATACTAGCATTGCGACTACTCACGTAATCTTCTGGCTCTTCAGGATTACAGTAACCATTATTACTACCAAGAATGGTACCACTCGATGCTAAAACAGAAGTTCTGTTGATATCAAAAAACCGGTCTCGTGGGCGGAAACAAAAGACATATTCATGATCAGAATTGTCAGGATTCAACATAAAGTACCCAAAAGGTCCTGTTATTGATAGCATGTCATCATAGATGTCTTCATCACTACTACCGTTGACACTTTGCTCAATACTTTGATTGGCATTATCAGCTGACTGTAATAGCAAAGTATTAATCTGATCGCTGGTTGCGAGCCGTAAGTCAGTCGTGCTTTGCTTAACAGCAATCACACCCGCCAATATTATCAAAACTAAAAACAGCAATACCACAATGAGAACAGCGCCTTGTTGTGAGGATGGAGATACTTTAAGAGATGGATACTGCTGCATATTTGACATATTGCCTCTTCTTCTGGTGACACGCTGTTATATTAAAGACCAGTCACTGACATAACGCGCGCATTACGTAACAAGATGGTTGATTCATAGCTGCGACGATAGAACTGATCACGTGTCGCATCAGTTTTTAAACTTTGCTCTGTACCTAGTATAGTAAAAGTAGTTTGGTCTTCTGTGCTTATCAATGGCGTGCTACTACGAATCACAACACCAAGCTTCACCGTTGTGATTGGAGGCTTTTCGGTTAGTTGTGTGTATATATTGGCTGGTAGATATGTTAAATTGCTCGTATCTGTCTGAGCACCTAATAGCACTTGGAACTGATCAACACCTGGTGTGATAATGGTACCATTACCATTAAAATTCTCTGAAACCACACCAGCATCCGTCACTCGCCCAGCATCACACGCCAATACCAAGTCATTCGCCGCTGAGTCTGCACGGATAAAATAGCGTTCAACAACCCAGTCATCCGTACCAGATACCACCTCTGTCCCTTCGCAATCAAACAGAGAGCTTTCCGTAATGTTTTTATATTGAATAGTCAACTGGTCACTCACCACACCATCCATATTAGATAAGCCCACCCAGCCGGTAGAACCATTGCTATTCGTAAAATTCTTACTATCTGTAGTGTTACTCGCGCCTAAATTTGTCGTCGTTAGCACGATACCGCCATGACTGGTCTCATCGGTAATACTCGTAATAGGATTTCCTAGGTTAGCGAGACGGACATGATCTTCAATGCCTTGTAAAGCAAAGATCGCACTATCTTGCACTTCTGAAGCACTTTGCTGTACTGTCAGCGTGCGTGTATTAATCAGATAGACTTGCATCACGGCAGCTGATATGAGGAGACCTAATACCAAAGATATCATCAGTTCAATAAGGGTGAAACCTTGTGATCTACTAAGTGCGCTCATCTTAAGCTCATTTTTATTATAAATAACATTATGATTGCCGCTCATTAGTAAGCCTCCGATATCAAGCATTGGCTACCAGTTTTGTAAACTCCATTACTGTCTGCACATGCATCGTCATCACTATCATCTAATATCGCTTTAGTATCGTTCCATGCAGTAATCACACACATTTGCTGCTGAATTGCCTGAACAGAGGTACCCGGACACATAGTGACAGCAATATTTATATCCTCATCTGCTGCCGTTTTTTTGATCATCAACGCATCACGAGCGGCCAGCTGATTAATACTACAAGGCTCTTTTGGCGTATCAACTCCACCCGTGGTTACTATCTCTGTCGATAGGCAGTTATTGCCACTGGCTAAGATACTAATCACTTCACCACCGACGGTGACCGTTTCAGTTGCCGAACTATCGACGATGGCTTGAACGGTTGGCACTGCACCAGTATCTGTAGAGAGAGCATCACTAAAAGCAGTTCCACTTCCTGTAACGTAAGCTTCAGGGTAGGCACGCATTACTTCAGCCAAATTACGAACTATAGTTAAAGACTTGGTCCTAACCAAACTCTCATCCGTTGCGGTAATTGCACGCATCTGTAGCGCACTAAAACCTAATACCGCAATAGATAATAATAAAACGGCTACTAACACCTCAACCAAACCCACACCACGCTGATAAGTTAAAACCTTCATGGGCAAGAGCCTCCTAGCTGACTGCTGATATTAGCAACTGCAGTAATAACGACCTGTCTTGGTGACGCAGAATCATTGCTATCACAAATAGTATAGACCATTGCGTCCGCCGTCTTACTTGGTTTGAACTCAATCTGACTGGCAGTAGATTTAATGGTGCTTCGAGCATCATATTGATAAGTATCAAAAACCTCACTGGCGTTTTCTATTTCTATCGTGCCAGCATTCGTACCATCATTGTCGTAAGACAGTTTGATTTCTTGGCGACGAATCACACTCTCAGCTTTGGCTTCTTTTAGCGCATTAAGTAGCGTCGCAGTAGTAGACTTCACACGCTGATTGGCCAACTGGCTACTAATGTTAGGTGTAGCGATACTAACAATAATAGCAAGCACAGCAATTGTCACCATCAACTCAATCAAGGTAAATCCTGAGCTATTCATTCGTAGTTTGGGCAATAGATTGTTCGTAGATGCGGTCACATCAAATCCCTATTTATAACGGTAATTGTCTATCTGATAACGATATTGAGCTAGAGAAAGTTAACCAATAACCCATATTTTTATATCGTTTTTTCTGCACTTCTTTACATCTGTGAACGTATAATTATGCAGTAAACCCTGCAATTTTTATTCCATAATTATTAACTGCTGTCCGATAAAGAAATAAACACAGCTACGTCAATAGCACAAGTTATCTAAGACTCGTCATTTTGTTGGTTGGTTTCATTCAATGTTGAACACATAATTTCTGAACAACTAACAAATTCATATATACAATTTTAACAATATAGCGTTAAGGAAACATATTAGCAACATATTAGTATATTTCAAGTCACTAAAAACAGCTATTCGCATCTATTTTTATCTTAAAAATAGTGATATCTATCACCAAACCAGAAAAGCTATGCAGCTAAGTTAGGATATTGAGCAAAATTCAGCCCTTGAAATGACTACTAACTGGATTAAAAATAAATCCTAGGATTGATTGCCATGTGCCACAGCATAAGCAGAAAGATGGTACCTATCATGCAGTGGACTATTCAGAGTAGTGTCTGTGAATGCTCTTGATAGAGTACGCCCTAATGCTTGCAAACTAGCACCTGTGGTCGCAACATCATCAAATAGCAGTAAGCGTCTGACGGGTGGGGTTTTGGTTAATGCAAAGGCATTGTCTAAGTTACTCAAACGCTCTGCGCGTGTAAGCCCTTGTTGACTGACGGTATCATCAATGCGCTGAACCCCTTGCCATAATGGTATCCGCCAATGCTTGGACAGTTGTGCTGATAAAATACCGACAGGATCGAAGCCGCGCTTGATCAGGCGCTGATTGGTCGTTGGCATGGCGACAATCACGCTATTGTCATGATGACAGCCATGTGGCCGTGGCAACTGGCGTATTGCATGCAGTAGCAAGGGGAACTTGGTCATATCTTCATGATGTTTAAAGGCCCTGATAGCTTCACGCATTGGATAGTCATAATAAGTAGCGGCTTGGATAGTTAGTGAACTACCAACAGCAATATCAACATCAAAAGGCTCCGGCAACCATGCGACACTATGATGGCAGTACGCACATAGCAATCCTTTATTTAAATGGTGATGAAACTGATGATATAGCCTGCTAGAGAGGGAGTGGTCGCTTGATGAGCCAGTGGTATTTAATGATGGTTTTCCTGATGATAGCTGAGACTGTGGTGTGCTGCGATAAATACGACATAACTGGCAGTGTATATCAACATACTCTGCCAGCCATAAGCCAGTTTGATAAGGTGCTAATCGCCGCATAAGTGACCGTTGATACTCATACTGCTATCAGAATCCTTTCCAATCATTAAGTATGATTCCAATACCAATAGCGGTAGCCTCATCATTGTAATCGATAAGAGATTCGCCATAGCCGTGGAACAACTGTACATAACCATTGACGTTTTTGCTTAGTGGATAGACGTAGTCAATTTGTGCAGCGCCTTTATTACTATCTGGGTTATAACGCAATGTACCGCTGATACTCTGTTGTTTTGGCATATCATATAAGAACTTGAGATCACCATAACCCATATAGTCTTCGATGTCAGGGTTGTCATCTTGACCGCTATCATCATCTACTCGAGCCCATAAGCGGGGTATAATCGAAAAATTGCCCCATTCAGCACCAGCCATTAAGTAAATACGATTCCATGAGCGTGACAACGGATCATCCTGTCCATTTGACTGATGCACTGCGCCTGCACCTAACATGCGTAAGCGTCCACCAAATGGTAAGTTAGCAGCCACAGGTTGCGTCAAGAATATTTCAGGCTGATAATCCGTCGCACGGAATGGTCTTGAGTTGTCTTCGTTATAGACCTGCCAATGTGATTCTTGCGTATAACCAAACCATAAATCAGCATTACTATCGAACAAATCTTCAGCTACTTTGGTTTTTAAAGATAGCTGAAATTTCAACTCGGTTTCACGTCTATCATTAGGGGTGAAAACTTCTGTATCTTGTGATGGTGTGCTTGGACTCAAGTTAGGATCAACGGTATAAAACACGGGCAAAAGGTAGTTGGGATTATGTGGTCTAATGGTCCATGTACCACGCTCACTATTTTGATCTAAATCGTAAGCAAGACTAAGTGGCGAGTATTTTTCAATATCTGTTTGAGTGACTCCGACATTTTCTAAAATCTGTGCCTCACTTTGAGCTTCGCCGTTTGCCTCTAGGCTGCTGCTTACATCTACGCTACTGTTTGCATCTAACTTACTTGACGCATATCGCTGGTTACTCACTAGAACTGTCTCGGCATCTTCAACCGTTGTCCCACTCATAGCGCTCTCAGACTCGGCCAACACTACTTGTGGATTACCTGAGATCGTGCTTTTAAAGGTTTTTGCTAGATCTAGCGGCTGTTTAGTTGTTGTGTAACTTGGCGTCTTACCTTGCTCAGCAACTTTGTCAAAACAAGCCAAACGTGCAGCACTATTCTGTACTTGGCTACACTCAAAAAACAACTTCGCCTGCGCAGCAACAAACTCTTTACTGACTACTTTGCGAGTCTGATCCGCTTTATCAACATCTACCGACTGCCCGCCAACATCTTGTGGTATCTCATAATCTTGATATTCTACCGATTCCAATGCGGTCTCTGGTACTGATGGTAACTCACTGTAAGCCTGCTCTTCATTAGCAGCCTGTACTTGTGCCGTAAAGCAGGTCAATGCTATGCCAACAGCCATGGTTAAATGATGTTTTTTTGTTTGAAGGAAGATATTTTTTCTCGCTTTAATAAAAGACTTAGACGGTCGCTGTGCAATAATATGGGAAAACATAAACATCCTTTAGCTCACTGATAATTCATAGCGTCAGCAAGTATATAAAGTAATAAACTTGATCATTAGCATCATTGCTAAAATAAAATAAGAAGCAAACTAAAACCAATGACATTCGAACATAAAAGTCAGCAATTACCATTGGTAATGTTTTTTTAGCATTGTTGCTTTATTGTAATGAAAATATAAGCACTATACTAGCGTTATCGCTGCACAATACAAATATCACTGTAAATAAACCATTTTAAACCAAAAGCTTAATACTAAAATAATAGATATATCTTGAGATAATAAAAAAGCCAACGTACTGTCACCATAGTACGTTGGCTTTTTTAGATTTTTAAGCCTAGGGTGTGTCCTCATTTTAAAAATGGTGATAAAAATAAGATAAATCGCCGTCAAATGAGGAAAATAGTGCAGGTAACATCAAGATATAGACCAACTATTTGACGCTGTTTGGCAAAATTTAGCTATTTTTAGCCCATTTAGAGGACACTCGTTTGAATTGAGGACATGCCCTAGATAATAGATTTACTCGCATTATCAAAAATTAAGTATCAGTTGTTCAGCATCGTCAATGTCTGCTCAAACTCTGAACGACCGATTTCACCCACTTGTTGATTGGTCAATTGACCATCCTGGTAATAAAGCAATGCCGGTGGGCCAAATAATTGATAACGCGCTAAGATAGCTTTCGAGTCAGCAGTCGTCTCATTGATATCAAGTTTGACCAACTGCCAATCTTGCATTTGTGTTGGACGATTATGAAACAAATTTTTATCCATAATACGGCACTCTATGCACCATTCAGCAGTGACATCGACAATAATTTTTGGGTTGGCCGCGATAATAGCATCTAACTCAGCCAAGGTAGTGACCGTCTGATCAGTTGCATCATTAGCCGTTGTCTGACCAGAGGTCGCCTGCATCATCGGCGCTGCACTCAATGAGGCGAGCGGATGTAAACTGTCATCGTTGCCTAATGCTGCACCGACAACCAAACAAGCCGCCCAAATACCCGCGAGCAAGCCGAACGCTTGCGTCAGCATTCGACCTTTACCTAACCAACCCCACGCCCATGTAGCAACAACCATAAACCATAATGCCCAAACCATTAGCATTATTGGTGATATAAAGACACGCTCAATTAATAATAGCGCCACAGCAAAGAGCAATAAAGCAAAACCTTGCTTGACCCAATTCATCCAATCGCCAGCTTTTGGCATTATTTTGCCTTGAGTCGCACCAATTAGAATAAGCGGCGCTGACAAACCAAAACCAAGCATAAATAAAGCAGCAAAGCCAAGCAATGGACTGCCAATCGTAGACACCGCAAGCAATGCCCCAAATAGTGGCGCAGAGACACACGGTGACACAACCAACGCAGATAAGAAGCCAGCGATTAAACTACCGCTTGTACTACCAAGTTTACTATCGCCCGCTTGACTCAAGCCTTGCATCTTACTACTAAGGGCTCGTGGTAAGTGAATACTAAATAACCCAAGCATATAAAGCGCCAGTAAAACAAAAATAATCGCAAAGCTAATCAGAATAATGGGGTTTTGTAACCAACCAATAATACCTAATGATTCGCCAAACACAGCAATAACAGCACCCAAAATACCATAAGCAGTCGCTACACCAATGGCATAACTGGTGGTTAAAATCACCCCACGTTTCACTGTTGGGTTCTGTTCACGAGCCACGATGTTAGCAACGATAGGTAGCATCGGTAATACACAAGGCGTCAACGCTAAACCAAGTCCTGCTAAAAACAATAAAACTAACGCTATCCAAGGATGAGAGCCTAAACCAAAAGGATCGCTATCGATCACGCTATCAGCAGCAATACTACTGTTTGGCGCGGTGCTCCCTACTGCTTCTCCATCTGTATCCGCACCAGAGATAGTATTGGTGGTAAGTAAGTCTTCTGAATCATCTTCACCTAGCAATGCATAATCAACAATCTCATCATCTGCTTGCCCTGCTTCAAAAACATCTGTACCCGTCGCTTGCTGATTTTCATCAGTCATAGCATTGTTATTTGTCTCAGAACCATCAGCTGAAGAGTTTTGGACTGTAGCAGAGTCACTAGTAGCACCTGCTGCTGATTGCTGTGATGTCGCTGCGATATTGATCGTAGTATTAATTTTTTCAGGTGGATAGCAGAGTCCTGCTTTCGCACAGCCTTGCCAACCAATGACCACCGCAGCATTATCTATACTATTGCTGTTGTTACTCGTCAACGTGGTCGTCGCAACCATATTTATCTGATCAAATACTGGCACTTGACCAAAGGTTGGATCATCAATTAATACAGGCGTCTGACTAAAAGTAAAAGGTGCCGCTGTCACGCCAGTCGGCAACGTCAGCTTGATTTGGTTTTGATAAACATAATGCCCAGGCGTGATATCAAAATTAATGGCTAAGCGTGTACCATTATCAGTAGCGTTAGTATCCGTAATAACCTGAAAGGCCTCATCTACTGGCAAAAACTTTGACGGATCGCTACTTTTTTTATTACCAAACAAGTCACCCAATCCAGCCGCTTGCGTGGTCATAGATACAGTTGTCAACCCCGTCGCTACTAGACTAGTAGGTAGAAATCCTGTGAACAATGAGCTGCTAGCAATTGTCAATGCCAGTAGATAAGATTTTTTAGTAGGACGATTTAGCGTTAGTGATGAGGGTTTTTCTGTTGCCTTAATCGACATGGGTGGCTACCTATTTATTACCAATATTCTATTTATGACTAGGGTCTGATGAACCTTCAAACATTAGGGTTGCTGATCGCTAAAACTTTACCAAACTAGGTGCAAGCCAATGATAATCTCGAGACCTTGACTGTAGCTAGGCTTGCCACAACGTTTGGAGTGATGTTAGCACCAGCTTTTTAGAACACCATATTTGAATATCAAACAGACACTGATGTATGAATCGATCCACTAACTACTGAACCGCAATATTAACAGTGGTTTTTATCTTTTCTGGTGGATAGCACAGCCCTGCTTTAGCACAACCTTGCCACCCAATCACAACCGGTACATTTTTAGCACCTTTACCATTGTTTGTTGTCAGCATAGTAGTGGCGACCATATTTTTTTGCGTAAATACTGGCACCTTACCAAAGGTCGGATCATCAATTGAAACAGGTGACTGACTAAAAGTAAAAGGCGTTGCACTCACCCCTTTAGGAAAGCTCATAGTAAGCTTATTTTTATAGACGTAATGCCCTGGCGTGATATCAACAGCAATAGATAAGCGTGTACCTTTAGACATTGCCTTAGTACTACTACTCACTTGAAAAGCTTGCTCAACTGGTAAAAATTTCGATTTTTTCGCCGTGTTATTACTAAATAGCTCACCTAACCCTGCTGCCTGCGCACTCACAGATATCATGGACGACATACTCATAACAGTAAATGCAAGCACATAGATTTTTTTGGCAGCATGTTTTGATATTGTTGCCGATGTTGATGTTGACGTTTGGATTGACATAAATGATTACCTTAACTGCTGCTTTTCAGGACTAGTATGTATCTTTAATCTGAACAGTAAACGTTACATAGGCTAAAGGTTGCTAGCATATGACTCACCCATACAGAGCCTTATAACGTAAAAACTATATCGAATGGTATTCTTTGCCTACTAATAAAAAATATCAACCAATAATTATCTTATTGGTTGATGTTAGTATTGAGCAATGAGTCATTTAAAACGTCATATGCCCCAAGGATATTTGTATAGATTTATAGATCATTGATTCAATTTGGTACTGACTGCCACTAGAGTCCATTGCTGACTACTCAATGACTCTCACTATAGCTTGATGAATGGTTTTACCATAGTAAAAATGTGACTCAGTCAACAATATACAACAGTAAGTAAATATTAAGAAAGCTATGGTATGTCATGAGTTAGATTGTATGACTTAAAATGAGAAGGATGGTAAATAAGAAAATCACCATTAAATAGACACCATTCAAGCCCTATCACCAAACAACCAGGTGATAACCATCCATAGCCTTTACTCTGATAAGTTTTGATAAACACTCATCAATCAATGAGAAATACCACCACGCCATATCTAAAAATCAGCCATTCAAAAGAGTGGTGTAGAATCACTACTGTCCGGCATCAGGCCTTTCAACAACAAAACGTCTAAATTCTGTTGTTGTAGTTTTTTATCGAAATCATTTACCTCTGCAATCAACATTCTTTCGATTCGCTTATCACTAGAAAAAACACTCAACCGGGCACAAATAACTGCCAGTTGATAAATGCGCTTTTTACAATAACCATCTAGCCCTTGTAACAGCCTAACCATATGCGGTGTTTCGAGACTGGCATAGTCATAATCGGCAACAACTTGTTGACCAAGTGCCATAACACTATAGCTAATAGATAAATGCGCACAAAAATAACAACTGAATAAATAGCCAACAACATGACCAATATAGTAACCACGGTCATAGGTAAAGCTACTCACACCAAAGTGGCTGAGCACGTAGTTATTAAGACTACCTTGATCAAGGATAGGTTTGGCATGTTTTAGCTTACCAATAGTCGCAAAACACAATGGGTTGCGACCATCTTGAGTAGTGAGCTGCCAACCTGCTGGTTTTTGGGCTGGCATGTGACGAACAACATCAGCAATGATATCATCGACAACATGCAACTGCTGCCACAGACGCTCTAGTCCTTCCGTATCCATCAAACCACGTTTATCAAGCTGCTGAGCAAGCAAATACTGCTGACGTTCTACGAACTGTGGTTTCAGTGTTTGCACCAAATACGTAGGACGTGTGCCCGCTGAAGCCATGTAAAGCAACCGAGTACGCTCATATTGAGATTGATATAGTGCCACACGCTGTGCCGCGATATTAGTCTGACTATCAGCAGGTTTTTGCATGGCAGCATTACTATCAGAAGAAACAGTCGCTGAGCCGTTAGATATTACCGTCGCTTCGTCCACTGCTTCTTCTAAGTGTGGTAACGTAAACAATGCTAACAATGCAGCTTTATCAAGAGGCTTAGCCACACTATCTGCAAGGCATTGGTTGTCCTCACCTTTGCCTTTGATGTTGCTTGTATTACCTTGTTTTTTGGCGCATGCAACAGAGCCTTGTTGGTTCTCGGCTTGTGCATTTGGCTTTGCAGTCGGTTCAGTCATAACATACCATCAGCAGTATAAATTAACATCATCTAGGCCGTGCGATATGACCACCATATAGCGAAATATCTTACGCTCAAAACAAGCGCTCATACCCAGACAACTCATTAGCCCATAGTAACTGAATAAAAGCGCATTGTCAGCCGTACATCGTCAAAACCCCAGTAGTAACAGTCAGATAAAAAAACTCTATCGACACCCAATAGATCACTGCTAAAAATAAAAAAAAGCGCTAAAGGCACAGTAGCACCTTTAACGCTTTTAGGGCGTGTCCTCGTTTTGAAAATGGTAATCAAAACGAGATATAGTCAGTCCTAAATAAAAAAGACACAAACTCAACTAAGCGAGACTGGCACACAATTTTTCTTGCTTGCTGTGCCTGCGCAGACAGAGGCTACGCAAAATGTACCCAGTATCGCTGTATTTCTTTTATAGTCAATCGACTATAAGTAGTACGGATAATATCAAGATATTAGCAAGCTGCTTGATGCAGCTTGGCAATGACTTAACCATTTTGGTCCATGTGTAGTTTAGATTGAGTGCACGACCCTAATAAAGCTAAATATATTTAACGTAAACTAGGGTGTGTCCTCATTTTAAAAATGGTAATAAAAATGAGATAAATTGTAGTCAAACAAGGAAAATAGCGCAGATAATATCGAGATATTAGTCAGCTATTTGACGCCGTTTGGCAAGATTTAGCCATTTTTAACCCATTTAGATGGCTATCGATTGAATTGAGGACACGCCCTAAACCATTATTTTTTTTGATACTGTTGACGATATACTTTGGGGGACACCCCATACACACGTTTAAATGCCTGACTAAAAGTAGAATCTGACGCATAACCAACTAACTCACTGATACGGCCAATACTGTTTTGCTGCAAACGCAAATAACGGGCAGCTAAACGTAGGCGATAATCCATAAGGTAAGTCAATGGCGGTATGCCAACCGTATCTCTAAAACGCTGCGCAAAGCTTGATCGTGACATTCCTGCTACCCCAGCGAGCTTATGTATCGTCCAACTTTGATTGGGGGATTCATGCATAGCCACCAACGCTTTGGTCAAAAAGGGATCTTTCATAGCTTTTAGCCAGTTTTCCGTCGCCTCAGGTAAGCTTTCAATATACACACGCAAACACTCAATCATCATAATGCTTGCCCAATGATTGATGACAGCGATCTTCCCCATGCGATCACGCTCAGCCTCTAGGGTCAGTAACTTAATCTCTACGTCAATCACTTCAAACCTACCATCAGATGCGTCGTTTATTTCAGGTAAAATCGATGGCAACACAGATAATAAAGGACGTATCATCTCTTTATCATACTTACATTCAATTAATATCAAAGAGGAGTTGGGATCACCATTACCATCAATATCCAGCGTATGTTTTTTACAATTGAGCAATGAGTCATCTAATGGTTCAGCAGCATCGCCATGATGATTTAACGCATAGCTAACATGTCTATGTGCATTAGGAATCATAATCATATCACCAGCATGGGCCTGTCGTAGACCGTTACCGACATCAATACAAAAGCTACCAGACATGACCAAATAAAATAAAATCGTATCTTTCCTAGTAATTGAATAAGACCAATTACCAGCACCATTTAACCGATAGTATTTGGTTTCAAACAAATGCACATTTTGTAGCAATACGCTCAATGCGTCCATCAATCACTCCCTCGATAAGATAAGATCAATATATTCCATGCACTATATGGCTTTAAAAGCTTATCATGACACCTGACTTAAAAACGTATCGCTATTGGTCTATATCAAAGCAAATAAAGAAACAAGCGCAGAGAAGTGCGGCTGATTAAAAAACAACCTATAATAAGATACAACAGAAAACAATCAGACAGACGCAAAAAAATGCCAAAAGAGGCAGATAGCATAATTTATATTAAAATATTTTTGAAGAAAAAACTTAGAAGTAACAAGGAAGGATAAAAATATTACAGAAAAAAAATTGGGGCGACTGATGGGACTCGAACCCACGACAACCGAGATCACAACCCGGGGCTCTACCAACTGAGCTACAACCGCCATAACTATTACCTGAGAAGGTAAGATTTGCAGGCTAAATGGTGCGCCTGGCAGGATTCGAACCTGCGGCCACCTCCTTAGAAGGGAGATGCTCTATCCAGCTGAGCTACAGGCGCTCTTAGAGGACTTTTATACATCAAATTTAGTTTTAAATATAGCAGAAACTAAACCATTATACATAAAAAAAAGCCTGTAAGGCTCTTAAAAATAGATGGTCGGAGTGATAGGATTCGAACCTACGACCCTCTGGTCCCAAACCAGATGCGCTACCAAACTGCGCCACACTCCGAAGTTTTCTATTATCACGATAGGTTTGTTTATTAACTTGTTATTGGTAATACCGCTAACTTGTCAACGCTGCTCGCTATCGAGGTGCACATATTAAGGGGAAAAGATGATTGTGTCAACACCTATTTTGAATTAATTTAAAAAAAAGCTAAATTATTTCAAAAGTACTTATTGTGACACAGCGCTTATAAAACGCCTTCCCCTTTCAATAAGATTTAAGTCTTATCGAAGGCTGATTATACTCCGTTCCAATCTGGAATCAAGCCCTTATTTACCTTACCAGTGAGAACATTAAAAGGAACGAGCCATAACTGAGTAGAATCCTTATAAACATCAACGCCTTGACCATGAAGCGACCGTTGGCTGAGCGCGATAATTTGCCTATCGTCACCTTGCACAGGATAGACTAGCCAAACCTGTCTTGCTTGATACGCCTGTGCATAACTGGTCAATTGATAAGCATCACTGGCACTGATATCAGCTGCATGAGATAAAGCTTTCCACTTGATATCGATGACATGACTATAGCTACCTGAAACGCTAACCGTAGAGGTTTTTGCTGTATCATTCCGATCTTGATGAATATCTGTATCCATCGCTGGCTTATATATGAGCAAATCAGGACGTATAGACAAGCACGCCTGTCCTTCTAAATCACTGAGCCAGATACTTTGTGCTTGATATAGCGGCCTATAGTTCGAACTCATCTGACTGAACATTGAGGCGATACGCTGACTGGCCCATTGCTCAAAAGCTTGATTCATATCAATCAACAGGCATAAACGTGGTTGCGATAAATTTTGTTTAAATGCTTTATCTGGATCAATAATATAACCCGCAGTACTATTTGATTGTTGTAATAACCAATAAGCCAGATTCACCAATTGTTGAAGGGCTTGTAGTTTTTGTACCTGTAGCGGCAGAACGGCTAACTGCTGCTGAGCTTCATGGTATATAGCGTCTAGCCGCTGCAGTTCAGACTGGCTCAGTACAGGTACTGAGTGCCACGCCTGCAAAGATTTAGGCACCGTTGAGGTGCTGACTAGAGGAGTTAATAACACCAGTGCACTCTTAATCAACCGATTACTTTGCATGTCTTGACTCAGAATACTACTTTCACAGATGAACTTATGCGGATGCATGCTGTTTTGGCGTAGCTGCTCTCTGATAAGCAACCGCCCTTGTAACGATGCTTGATTATGGGTTTGCGACTGATAACGCTTGGTTGGTTGATGCAGTATCAATCGTTGCAAAAACTGCATACTGAGCCAATCTGATAGTGGCAATGTGGCTATCGGTAGTACGCTATACTGATTACTAACCTGACCTAAGTTCTTTGTGCTAGGTAGTTTATTAGCGATGCGGTCACTGCTATCAATCAAGTCTGATAACATCGCTTGTACCCATTGACGAGTTTGTACGAGACTACTGTTTTGAGTAGACTGGTTTAGCTTGGGTAATATTTCCAATATCATGCCACTAGGCAGAAGAATAACACCGATATAGTGCCCCACTTTTAGCTGCCACTGCCCTTGTTTACGTTTGATACTGAACACCGCAAACTCTTGTGTCATCAACCAATGAAAATCCGTTATCTGTAAAAAATCGGCTGTCGTTAGCCGTTGATGCTCAAACACAGTAATAACGTTAGTGTCAACTGAGCCAATGTCATTGACACCCTTGCTTGTACTACTCTGACTGCACTCACTACTATTTATCAATTTTTAATAACCCAATCAATATAGTCGCTGATAGGTAGTAGGTTTTGTAAACTCACCTGTCTTGGTGACGAGATCATCATTAATCTTATAACCACCTGTATTCATTGATTGTCCAAGCCATGAATTGTGCCCTGAGAATACCTGACCTTGTGCTGTTAGATTATTTTTAATATCTATCTGATGGTTTTCATCATTTGCTACCAGTGCTTGGCTGTCTTGAATAAATTGAGCACTCAATGGCTGCTGTTCATCTTTAAAAATATACTGTAACGCCGCCACTTGCCCTCCAGTGGCTTGAGCTAACTGTGGAATAATCTGCTCAACTAATGCACTTTGTAAGTGTTCAAGGCTAGTGACGGAACATAAAAAAGCATGACCCAGTTGCGCATCCACTCCTAACGTCTGAACAATACGATTGTTCAACCCTACTAATATTTTAGCCAAATCGATAACCTCGGCTTCACTGGCAGTCATTGAGTCTGTGTGTAATCTGATAGTCGATAAAATTTCAGGCTGCGGTGAACAATCAATAAAGCGAAAACGACGACGTAACGCCATATCTAGTGGAGCTAAGGAATGGTCTTGGGTATTCATGGTCGCATAAATATCGACATTGGCAGGCACACTAAAAGCGCGTCCCGAATACGCCAGATTAACTGTCATGGCATTTGCCATACCCGTACGTTTATTTGGTTCAATCAAGCTGAGTAGCTCACCAAAGACTCGTGAGACGTTAGCACGATTTATTTCATCGATCAGCATAGCATAGCGCTGTTTAGGATTATTTGCCGCACGCTGACATAACGTTAAAAATGCGCCATCTTGAATCGCATAACTCATCTGAGATGCACCGTTATTGACGTTATTTGATTGACTGCTGGCTGCCATCACAGGACGAATACCTTCGACAAATTCTTCATAACCATAAGCCTGGTGAAAACTTACCATACTAAACCGCTGCTGACTAAAAGCTTGATTTTGGCTGGTGTTATTGTCACGCTTTGCCTGCTGAAATTCTTCTAACTGCTGCGATAAACCCGTTAATAACGCCATGCTTTCTGGTAACAAATACCATGCACCACTATTATCTTTATCGAAGTAAGCTTGGCTCGCTCGATTTTTATAACTTACGGTGTTTGAGCTGCTGGGAGTATGCATTTGCAACACAGACCATGCGGTATTGCTTAAATTTTTCTCACGGGCGTTTTGCGAGGCTTTTGCGACAAAAAATTCATGACTGACAATTTCAGGTACCTTGACCAAATCTTGATGGTTAGATTGTAAGTCTAAAAATATCAGACAGACAACATCACGCCAGCTGAGTGCTTGCAACAACTGTTTCAGCAAATCTTCATCATTCGCTCTAGGCAGATAGTCGGTATACTGCTTGGCAATTTGTAACAGTCGATAGGTTTTACCTGTACCAGCAACCCCTGTATAAACAATATTGGTCGGCTTATGAATTGATGTATCAGGCATAGCTTTATCCAGCAGATGAGAAATACTTAAAAAAATAAAAAACGCTCGAAAGTGCTATTACTATAACGTTGCCCATCATAAAGCATCTAACAACATTACTGTCAACAATACAGCTTGTCACGAGGTTGTTTCTAGCATCTAAGACATGATGACGTTACTGTTGGTTTTTAAGCGCAGCAGTTCATTCTAATAATAGTCGAGCGACAATAGTTAATGTAACATAGTGGTTATAGCAGCTTTCATAATACTCAGTATTTTTCTGCTACGATAGCCAGATATCGGATATGACCTAAGACTCAAACCTCATTCAATCCATATAAGTTAAGGAATTTTGTATGTCAGGATTATTAAAAAAACTCCCTACCAAGCTGACCAGTAAATTACCAGCCAAAATGTCTGACAATACAAAATCGCCAGCCGAAAAACCCACCAGCACTCTCAAACCTATTAGTAACCAATTCACCAAACTGTTATCCGTGACGAAGTACTTACCCGCCAGCGCCCGATCGAGCATTTTATCAAAAGCCTTTGGTAAGGTAGTGCCGTATGTCGGCACAACGGGGGTCTATTACGAGACAGTCGACCCCAATCAGGTCGTTGTCAGTTTAAATAATACCAAGTCGGTGCAAAACCATATCGGCTCTATCCATGCCGTTGCGATTACCTTACTGGCCGAAACGGCCACAGGTTTTATTTTGGGTTTAAACTTACCCTCTGACCGTGTGCTATTAATTAAATCTTATTCAGTTAATTTTTATCGTCCGATCAAAAAAGGTCAAATTGCCGCAGTCGCAAGCTTATCTGATGAGCAGCGTTTGGATATCTTAAACACTCCAAAAGGTGAAATGATTATTCCTTGCGTGATTCATGACCGTGAGTCTGATAGTGAACGCGACCCAATCGTGGTTGAGATGACATGGGCTTGGATACCTAAATCTGAACTAGAAGCGCGCCGTAAAGGTAAAGAAAATGATAAAATCACAGAGGTTGATACTGACGCTGAAACCACCACAGAGCCCGAAAAAACAATAAATCAGCTATAAATGATGAGAGATAGTTCATGTCACTACAAGCAAATACGGTACCAGCTTACTTAGGGCGTACTCAACACGCCCTATCTAGAGTCAAAAAATTCTAAAATAGAGACAAGACTACTGACTATACTGTAGTACCTCTAAGGAAGGTAGTACAGTATTGCTTTGGTAGTTCGCTGGCTATAAATGGTTAAACTGGGTAAAGATTGTCAGTAAGCACGCATGAGTTTGTTATAATAACCTTTCATTTTGCGCACGTAACAAGGCTTGCCTTTGATGCTAGACGCTTTCTTATCTCATCGTCACCATAATAATCAAAAGCAACTGTCTATTACCAAATAACGACCTGCGTTGAATGACCTTTACAATTGACCTTACTCTTTGTTTGTTACTTTTGTTCGCCCGCTATTAGGATCATCCTTATGTCACAACAAGCCGTTTCTCCTACTACTAATCTTATTCCACTTTCACAAGATACTTTTACTGTAGGCACTCGTACATTCTCTTCTCGACTGCTGGTTGGTACAGGAAAGTATAAAGACATGACCGAAACTGGTGCTGCTATTGCCGCTTCAGAAGCCGAGATTGTCACGGTTGCTATTCGCCGAGTCAATATTGGACAAAATAGTAACGAACCTAACTTATTGGACGTCATCTCACCCGATAAATACACCATCCTTCCCAACACGGCTGGCTGTTTTGATGCTGAGACTGCTATTCGTACTTGTAAGCTAGCGCGCGAGCTATTAGGTGGCCATAACTTGGTTAAGCTTGAAGTTTTGGGCGATGAAAAAACTTTATATCCAAACGTAATGGAAACGTTGAAAGCTGCCAAAGTATTGATTGATGATGGTTTTGAAGTGATGGTCTATACTTCAGATGATCCTATCGTTGCACAAGAACTAGAAAGCATGGGCTGTGTCGCCATCATGCCACTTGGCAGCTTGATTGGTTCAGGTCTTGGTCTTCTCAATCGTCACACGCTCAGTTTAATCATTGAAAACGCTAAGGTTCCCGTACTGGTAGATGCCGGCGTTGGCACAGCCTCAGATGCTGCACTGGCGATGGAGCTTGGCTGTGATGGCGTACTCATGAACTCTGCGATTGCCAATGCTCAAAATCCAGTAATGATGGCGCATGCCATGAAACATGCTATGTGGGCAGGTCGCGAAGCATTTTTAGCAGGACGTATGCCTGTACGTAAAATGGCAACTGCTAGCTCACCACAAACTGGCTACTTTTTTCAGTAAGATTTTGACTTAGTGATACTGCATCACACTTAGTGTTTATTGAATATAATAGAAATTCAGCCACATAACAATAAGAAAAGTTGACGGTAGACTCACTTATATTGAGAGGTTATTTTAATAACCACCTAAAGCTCTTATTAGGCAGTCATATAGTTTCCATGCCATATAGTTTCAATGTCATGTGGTCCTAATAAAGACTAGATGATTGCTTCATAGGTGCTCATGATAGCTTCTCATTTAACATATCGTCATAAAAGGATTTATTATGCGACTTCTCACAGCAGTCGATCAGTTATTTTTGTTTCTTGAGTCGCGTAAACAACCCATGCATGTTGGTGGCTTATTTGTATTTGAAGTTCCAGATGCAGCAGATAGTGATTTTGTCTATCAATTAGTGAAGCAGATGCAGGATTCCTCTGTACCACCGACCTTTCCTTTTGATCAGGTTTTGGAGCATTTGGTATGTTGGAACAAAGACAAAAACTTTGATGTCGAGCATCATCTTCATCATGTCGCGCTACCAAAACCTGCACGGGTACGCGAACTGCTGATGTATGTGTCAAGAGAGCATGGACGTTTGCTTGATCGCGCCATGCCTTTATGGGAGTGCCATGTAATTGAAGGTATCAACCCAGAGAATGAGGGCGATCCAGAACGCTTTGCTTTATACTTTAAAATCCATCATTCCTTGGTCGATGGCGTGGCAGCCATGCGCCTTGTACAAAAATCTCTCTCGCAATCACCACTTGAGCCAGTGACACTACCAATCTGGTCTTTAATGGCACGTCATCGTAATCACGCAAACACAATATTACCCTCAAGAAGATCCATTAGACGTATCGTTAAAGAGCAAGTATCTACCATTAAACCTGTATTCACAGAACTGCTAGATAACTTCAAAAATTCTGGCGATGAGGGTTATGTCGGCACCTTTGATGCACCAATGAGTATTTTAAATAAGCGTATTTCAGCCTCACGGCGGATAGCAGCACAGTCTTATGACATACAGCGCTTTAATGATATTGCTCAAAGATTACAAATCAGTAAAAATGATGTGGTCTTAGCCGTTTGTGCTGGAGCACTGCGTCGATACTTGATATCGATGGATGCCTTACCAAGCAAGCCACTCATTGCTTTTGTACCGATGTCACTGCGTACGGACAACAGCATATCAGGCAATCAGGTGTCATTTGTATTGGCCAATTTAGGCACACATGTTGATGATCCATTGCGTAGGATAGAGCTGATTCATCGTAGTATGAACAATAGCAAACGTCGATTCCGCCGTATGAATCAAGCGCAAGTCATTAACTATAGTGTCATCGCCTATGCTTGGGAAGGTATTAATTTAGCCACTGGCCTATTTCCAAAAAAACAAGCCTTTAACCTCATTATTTCAAATGTTGCTGGTTCCAAGAAGCCTCTATATTGGAATGGTGCACGCCTACAATCATTGTATCCTGCTTCTATTGTGTTCAATGGGCAGGCCATGAATATCACTTTAGCCAGCTATTTGGATAAGATTGAGTTTGGTATTGCCGCTTGTAGCAAGGCATTGCCACATGTACAAGACATGCTCGATTTGATAGAAAAAGAATTAACGTTATTAGAAATAATAAGCAAAAAACTCGCAGTTCAAGGTATTACTGTTAAAGATAATAAAATAATAAAAAAGCTGGCTCCTTAACGGAACCAGCTTTTTATGTACAGGCTATAAAATACAAACTTTTAAACGCTACTAGCTCGCTATACTAAGACTTAGCAACACTAAGACTTCACGATGCTAAGGCCTAACGATATAGCGTCCTATACTGCGTCGCCCCATAGTGGCACAACCACTTGCATGAGCGGTTTCAATAGTTTGACATTACATGCAAATATCGAACCTGATGTCATCGAGTTATGCGCACCTGTATGATCGACCACCACACCACGTGCTTCAGTAACGATAAGCTCGCCAGCAGCGATATCCCACGGCTTAATAGACATCTCAAAATAACCGTCAAAACGACCAGCTGCTACATAGCATAAATCTAGTGCTGCTGACCCTAAACGACGAATTTGACCGCCCGCTTCAGAGACTTTCTGTAGGCTTTCAAAATGTTCTTTCGCATAAGAAACAACCTCACCATCGCGTTTACGCTCTAACGGATGACCCGTAGTAAATAAACCACCATCAATGGTTTTGCGTTCGCTCACTTGCATACGGCGATTGTTCAAACGTGCACCTTTACCACGGCTAGCAGAGAACATCTCATCACGGACGGGATCATAGACCACACCATGCTGAGTAACACCTTTATGCTGTACCGCAATAGATACACAGAACTGTGGCACGCCATGAACAAAGTTTTTGGTGCCATCTAGCGGATCAATGATCCAGCACCAGTCAGCATCTTCACCGATACCTTCTTGCATACCAAACTCTTCACCCAAAAATGAATGATTTGGATAGCTGGCCTTTAACGTCTCAATCGTCAGCTCTTCACTGAAACGATCAATACGCGTAACCAATCCGTCGAGCCCTTTCGACTCGATATCTAGCTCGATTTTGTGGCGGTTTTGATGCGCATATAAAATCTCTTTACCAACTTTTTCGGCAGTGCGTGCTGCGATGACGACCATGGGTTCCATAAATAACCTATTTGCTTGATGAATGAATATAAAAATAAGACTAACTTTGTGCCCACAACATGCCAATTAGACTAGCCGCATCACACCACATCTATGCGATTTAAAAAACGTGTCTTTTACAAATAAAAACTTATAAACGACAACCGCATTATACTAAAATTGTTCGATAAAAACGAAAAAACCATTACATTCGCCAAACCACCCTATATTTTGGTGGTCATCACAAACTGCGCAAGTTGTAAAAAAGTCAGCACCCACGGCTAAGTAGGCGATAGATCTAAGTGTAAGGCTTTTATTTATTAACTTCAGTATTCTGTTATCAACAAATAAAAGCTCAATACTATCAATTTAAAAAATCTAAAATCTTAAAAAATTTGGTATACATCAAAAAAAGGCATACGGCTTATAACAACAACTTCTTAAGTTGCGCAACTACACCTTGGACATCTAAACCACAGTCGGCCATTTGCTCCGCTTGTGAACCGTGGGCAATAAAGCGATCAGGAATACCAAGATTGCAAATAACTGAACGGTGGCGTTTAAAAGCAGCAGACTCATTGAGCAAATACTCATTGACCGCACTACCCGCGCCGCCCATCATCACATGCTCTTCTAAAGTAACGATGTGAGTAATGCCTTGTGCTAATAACGACTCTAACAATTTGGTATCTAGCGGCTTCACCCAACGCATATTGACCACATGTACCTGACAATTTAACGCGACATCATCAGTGATGATAACTTCTGCTGCCTGCTGAGCCGTAGCCACCATCGTACCGAACGCCAACAACGCGACTTTATTAGGTGCATCATCGCTACCCAATACAGATTCAACCATGGCTTTACCGATTTTATAGGTTTGTGCTGGCTGCTCAATAACAGCACCTGTTCCAACACCGCGTGGATACCGTACTGCCGTACATCCTTGATATTCATAGCAGGTATTGAGTAGATGATAACATTCGTTTTCATCTTTTGGTGCCGCAATCACCATATTTGGCACACAACGTAAAAAGCTAAAATCAAACACGCCAGCATGGGTGGCCCCATCTTCACCGACCAAACCTGCTCTATCAATCGCAAACATCACATCAAGATTTTGCAACGCAACATCATGAATCAGCTGATCATAACCTCGCTGCAAAAACGTAGAGTAAATCGCGACAATTGGCTTAACACCTTGCGTTGCCATACCAGCGGCTAGCGTGACAGCATGTTGCTCAGCGATGGCCACATCAAAAAAACGCTCTGGATAATGACGAGCAAACTCAATCATCCCCGAACCTTCTTCCATCGCAGGCGTGATGGCAAGCAGATTCTTGTCTTCGGCTGCTTTATCACATAAAAACTGTCCAAACACTTGCGAATACTTTAATGCAGGCTTATTTTCTACCGCTTTAGCCGTTTTAGCTTTCGCTTCGCTCTCTTCAACAGGTAGCTTACTGATAGCATGATAGCCGACCGGATCTAACTCAGCAGGCGCAAAACCTTTACCTTTCGTGGTATAAACATGAACTAAAACAGGACCTTTTAGCTGCTTAGCCAATGATAGTACCCGTAGCAGCTCAGGAATATTGTGACCATCAAACGGACCAAAGTAGGTAAAACCAATGGCTTTAAATAAATTATCTTCTACTTGCGGAACATCGCGCATCTCTTTGTGACGCTTTCGACGATCAAACCCTTGCATATCGGGACGATGACATAAGACAGGTTCACCGCTATCAGAGATATCAACCTGATAGCCGGACTCCCAAAGCATGGCTAAATGCCGCGAAAATCCGCCGATAGAACAGGATATAGACATATCATTATCATTAAGGATGACCAGTAGATCAGCATCTTGCTGTACCGCATCATTCATGGCTTCAAATGCCATACCACCTGTCATCGCACCATCGCCAATAATACAAGCAACTGTTTGCGATCGACCTTGATAACGCAGCGCTAGGCTCATTCCTAAACCCGCTGAGATAGAAGTAGATGAATGACCAACACCAAAGGTATCGTACACAGACTCCATACGCTCAGGAAAGGCAGTCAAACCATTTTTAGAGCGAATGCTTCCTAGCTGCTCACGACGACCAGTCAATACCTTATGAGCATACGCTTGGTGACCAACGTCCCAAACGATTTGATCTTCTGGAGCATCTAATAAATAATGTAGCGCAATGGTCAATTCAACCACGCCCAAATTGGCACCAAAATGCCCGCCACTCTGACCAGCTGAGTACAGCAAAAAAAGCCGTAATTCATCAGCTAAGGTAATAAGCTGAGCTGCAGTAAAGGATTTTAAATCAGAGGGTACATTAATACCATCTAATAACGGCGTATGCGGGCGCACACGCGGAATGACAGCATAAGTCTGCTGCAAAGTCGACAACTGGGCAGCAGACGTGGTGGCTGATTCAGATACGGACTGAGACTGTGGGGGGTGGGGTGACTGCTGCATAAACCGTACGATACCTACCAATCTGCTGACTAGACGTGCTTTAGAATATAAAGATAACTATAGCTAAGCGACGTCAATAATATCTACATCATTATTGATGTGACTGACCATATAATTATTCATGCTACGCCTACGCGCATATAGCTACGTGGCGTCTAAAAGCAAACACGCCGTCATAATAGACAGCGTTTTTATGCTAAGGGTGGATATTATGCCTTATTATTTTGCATCAATACCGAATGTTCGTGACGACATAGTAATGTAAGGGTAAAGACTTGTCACTGTATCCGTCAAAATAGTATGGCATAATAGCATTTTTTTTTAATGGTCGCTTTAATCATCGTGCATCGTCTGTGAACTTTGTGTGTTATTTATAATAAAGACAATCAGCACGCGTGCGTTACGAACAGGTTATACTGCTATTACAGACCTCACTGCCACAATTATCGGCTTATGCAGGACATTAATGTCATATCAATTTATTACTAGTGCCAAGCTACCAACTCGTCATGGCGAGTTTGATATTCATATATTTGAAAACGAAGACGGTCAAGAGCATGTGATGCTGACCGTTGGACTTCCTGTGGTTGCTCAAAACACAGAATTGAACAATACAGCAAACCCGAATGGTAAGATGGCAAATCAAAAACCTCATCTGCTTGAACAACAGACGCCATTGATTCGTATTCATTCTGAGTGCCTAACTGGTGACGCCTTTAGCTCACTGAAATGCGATTGCGGGCCACAGCTAAATACAGCAATGCAAGCCATACAAGAGGCAGGCTGCGGTGCTATATTATACCTGCGTCAAGAAGGTCGCGGTATTGGCCTGACCAATAAAATTCGTGCTTACGCCCTCCAAGACCAAGGGCATGATACCTTAGATGCCAATCTAATGTTAGGCTTGCCCGCAGATGCCCGCATTTATGACATGTGTGGACCGATGCTTGCTCATGTCGGTGTTGATACCGTTCGTCTTATCACCAACAATCCAAATAAGATTGCTTATCTCACTGAACACGGTATTGATGTCATTGAACGTGTACCATTACTGGTTGGAGTAAATGATATGAACGCTGAATATCTAGCGACCAAACGCGACCGTATGGGACACTTGCTAGATAAAGACCTCAATACTGCAATACACCTAAATAAATAGATATTTTATGAGTATTTCAAATATAGATAATAAGCACGATCTCTCAGAGTCAACGACGACACCGACCGATAATGACATCGCACGAGTACGTGAATTCTTAGTCGATTTACAGGCGCGAATCTGTCAAGCGTTAGAAGCACAAGAGCGTGATGGTGGCACAAATGGCAACGAGCATGCCACGTTTGTCGCTGATGACTGGGAACGTCCTGAAGGCGGCGGTGGACGCTCATGTGTCCTAGCAGATGGCGAGGTGATTGAAAAAGCGGGCGTGATGTTTAGTCATATTCATGTTCACAACCTACCAGCGTCAGCAACGGCACGTCACCCTGATATCGCTGGTCGCAAAGCTCAAGCCATGGGCGTCTCATTGGTGGTACACCCCAAAAACCCCAACGTCCCTACTAGCCATGCCAATGTGCGTTTGTTCGTCGCCGAAGCGAAAGGTGAGAACCCTATTTGGTGGTTTGGTGGTGGTTTTGATTTGACTCCGTTTTATCCGGTACTGGCTGACTGTGTTCATTGGCATCAGGTTTGCCACGACCTATGTGCGCCTTTTGGCGATCACATCTACCCTGATTTTAAACAATGGTGTGATGAATATTTTCATCTACGTCATCGTGATGAGCAGCGCGGTATCGGCGGCTTGTTCTATGACGATGTCAATACTGAAAGTCGTGGCTGGGATTTTGAAACCTGCTTTGATTTTATGAAAGCTGTAGGTAACGGTTATTTGGATGGCATTTTACCTATTTTTGAGCAGCGCAAAGACACACCTTACACCGATGAACAGCGTAAATTTCAGCTGTATCGCCGTGGTCGCTATGTTGAGTATAACCTTGTCTATGATCGCGGCACGTTATTTGGACTACAAAGTAATGGTCGTATTGAGTCTATCTTGGTTAGCATGCCACCATTGGCTAGCTGGCACTACCGCTTCGAACCTGCTGAAGGGACGCCCGAATTTGAGCTGACCGATTTTTATCTGAAACCACGTAATTGGTTGACTCTATAGTTTGTACGAATATAATAAGGACTAGAGATGTCTTCCAGACTATTGTCTAAAATATTAAAATAAGGTCAGCTATAGTAGCTGACCTTATTTATATACTCACTCTTAAAAAACTGTCAGTTACATTAAGGGATTGCGTTCATTCAACTATATATTTTAGATTATCTTTATTATTGTCCTAATAAATAGTTGTCATTTCAAAAATTACGATGATGTAACAACTATTTTAACTATAACTACGTAAATTGTGGTTACAATAGAAGTCATATTCTGAAAAAATCATTTAGAGTCGAATACGATTCTAAATAGTTATAAGTACACTTTATACCTGCACCTTGTTCAAAGCCAGCGTTTGCATACACGCATACTATTAGCAATATTTTAAAGGAGTAATCTATATGACACAGGTTCATTCTAATAAGTCATTAAAGTCTATTTTTGGTATCACATTAATGGCAGCTGCCCTAGGCTTAACGGCATGTAGCCCTTCAGCAGATGCTGACTCTAACCCTGATCTACAAGCCCGTCAAGACAGCATGAAAAACTGGGGTGATGCCATGGGTGTCATGGGCGATATGGCTAAAGCACCTGATACCTTTGATGCAGATGTCGTTAAAGAACAAGCCGCATTCTTAGCAGAAGATGCTAGTACGCCCTGGAGTCATTTCGAAGACCCAGAAAACATGGGTAATGCAACTGAGGCAGTTTGGTCTAATGCGGAAGGGTTCCGTGCAGAAGCCGAAAACTTCGAAGCCGTCACAGCTAATCTAAGCGCTGCTGCACAGACAGCGACTAGCATGGAAGACATCAAGCCTGCCTTTAGTGAAGTTGGTGCAAGCTGTAAATCATGTCATACTGAGTTTAGAGCAAAAAATGAATAAACCTTTATACTGATAGCTAGGGCGTGTCTTCAAGTCACTCGATAGTCATCTCAATGGGCTAAAAATGGCTGAATCTTGCCAAACATCGTCAAATAGCTGGTTAATATCCCGATATTATCTGCGCTATTTTCCTTGTTTGACGGCAATTTATCTCATTTTTATCACCATTTTTGAAATGAAGACACGCCCTAGTAGACAAGCATAAAAAAACCGCCACATTTTTGATAGGGCGGTTTTTTTATTATTAAAATTAAGCTATGTCCATATTAAGACATGATTACTCTGCTACTGACTTGCTCGTATCAATTGGCTTGCTTGTATCGATCGTTTTTTGCTCATTCAGTTTATTCACAATCGTCACGACAGATGAATCACTCAAATCTATCGTCCGAATTGGGAATGGAATATTTATACCAGCCGCATCAAATGCGCTCTTGATCTCTACAAAAACCTGATGAGTCGAGGCGACTTTATTGGCCTGTGTGCCATCTTCAATAAACCAACGCACCATCAAATCAATCGAAGAATCTCCAAAACCTGTCGCGATCACACTCGGCTGAGCTTTCTTTGAGACACTATCTGATCTGTCTAATGCTTGCAAAATTTCAGCTTTTGCTGCTTCGATGTCGTTTTCATAACCAATACCCACGGCCAGTTGTAATCGTCGCTGCTTATATGCCGTATTGACTGTCAACGCTGAGGTATATAAATCAGAATTGGGAATCACCACTTGCCGACCATCATAAGTTTTGATGGTAGTTGCACGGATCTTAATATCTTCGACGGTGCCCTCATATTCACCAGACACTATCTGATCGCCGATACGAAACGGCTCTGAAATAAGTAGCAAGATACCAGACAGCAAGTTTTGAAAAATATCTTTAAAGGCAAAACCAATAGCAACTGAACCGATACCAAGTGCACCGATCAACTTGGCAGGCGTAAAGTCTGGTACTGTAATGACCATGGCTATCATAATGCCAATAAAGATAATGAGCGCCCCACCCACTCGCTGAAAGACTTTCACTAGATTTTGATGACGTCTACGACGGCCTAAAATTTTATAAACAACCTTTTTAAAGGCAATCGATAAAAACCAAAACACAAGAACCACGATGATAGAAGCAACAAAATATGGAATACGTTCAAGAAAACTAACAAATATTTCATTTGCTGAATCCACAATACTTTGGTAGGTCAAAACATCAGGTGTTACTTCCTCAGAGGTGGGCATTTAGGTATCACTCCTTTGATCAGGGGGCTCGCTAACTTACTCAATCCATTAATAACTATAACTGCTTGGCATAAGCAATAACTCCTTATACCACGCATTCAAACCTAACCCATCAAGTCAGCTTGGACAATCTCAATCCAGTAACCATCGACATCTTTGATAAAGGCAATGTTTTTCATACTGCCATCTTCTGGGCGTTTTTTGTATTCGACATTGTTTTTATCAAACCAAGCAACGGCTTCTTCTAAATTAGGCACGCTAAAGCAAATATGTCCAAAACCTTGTGGCTCTTGGTTACCGTCATGGTAACTAAAGTCAGCTTGGGTTTCTGTCCCATAATTATGGGTCAACTCTAAAATACCACGTTGACGGAATGCAAAAATCTCTAAATCATCACCAGCTGGCAAATTCTCACGCTCGCTTTCTGTCAATTTGGCTAAAAAGTATAAATCAAAACCCATATCAGGGAACTTTTTGACCGCAAGCAACGTCATACCAATAACGCCTGTGTAAAAGGCTAATGATTTGGCAGGGTTTTTTACCCGTAGCATCGTATGGTTAAAAGTAAAGCCTGTCGTCTGAGCTGAAATTGGCTGCACACCAGTAGTGATTACACTGCTCTCTGGCTGATCAATGACAAAATCATTATGATTATCGGTAGCTGATTCAGTATTTGACATAGATATAGATATCCTAATATTAACAATATATTGATTTGAGAAATAAGCGCGCAAAAATTGTTTTTACGCGCTTGACCCTCTTATCATAATAAAAAATCATGAAAGGATTGAGAGGGTTTTGTAAGAGTCTGTGCTAGGGCGGGGTTTAATTAACTTTCTAAAAACCTTACTTTTCCTGTCTCTAAGTCATACTCGGCACCAACGACTAGCAATTGACCGCTATTAGTCAAATCTTCTAGCGCACGCGAACCATGCTTAAGCTGACTAACTGACATGCGTACGTTGGCACGGATAGAGCGGTCTAGCAATTCATCAGCATCGACATCCTGACCGTTCGCTGTTGCTAGCTCATGTAAATTATAGACACTTGGGCGAATACGATCGACGATAGATTGCAAGTTAGGAGAGTAGTTTTGCTCGGGATTGATAAGCGTCTCTACACAGGCCGTGACCGCACCGCAATGTGAATGTCCAAGTACCACGACCAGTTTTGTACCAAATTTTTCAGCAGCAAACTCAATGGATCCAATCTGTGAAGGCGCTACCACGTTTCCTGCGACTCGAATGACAAACAAATCACCTAAGCCCTGATCAAATACAATCTCAACAGGTACGCGTGCATCCGAACAACCCAAAATAATCGCCAAAGGATCTTGATCTTTCACCAACTCTGGTCGACGCTGCATACCTGACTCAATACTGGTAAGACTATCCACATAGCGTGCGTTGCCTTCTCTTAAAATCTCAAGGGCTTCTTGACCCGTTTTTGGGCGTGTATCGTTAGGCATAAAATATCCTTTATTATCAATATTATGAAAGTGACAGGCTGTTTTAAATCGATTTATACAAACAAAAATTGGCTCAGTATTTACTAGCAATGATTAATAACCAGCATGCTGACCATATTTGTCAGCCACAACGTGATTGTATAGCAATCAGAATTAAAAATTGATAAAAAGTTTAGGTTTAGGGCGTGTTGAACATTCACAAGTAGGCACTGCTGATTGCTAAAATTGTTCCAGACAAGGCGCAAAGCGACGGTAATGCAAATGCCTTAGCTAGATTTGCAACGCAGTATGGGGCAATTTTATCATCAGCCGTAGGGACAGGAGTATTTTTTGCCGCTTCATTGCTAAAAATAGACGCTTAGAAAGACTAAACTTACTACTTTTACCTTAGAATCGCCTAAAAAATAGTCTCTGTCAGTGCCATGGTTGAATGTTCAACACGCCCTAATGTCTCTGCAGAACCTCCATACTTTTGCATCATAACTTTTTCCTCATATAGTATAGAGAAACGGTAAAGAGCAAAATGATAAATATTAACGGCAATTTTTTCCTTGTTTATCTAAAACCTGTCTCATTTCAAGCCTCACAATCTAATTAATGACACGTCCTAATACAAGCGATTGCATACCACTTGTCATCGCTTGCATCCTTATAACGAACTTGCACTAATTTATATCGAGGGTTTGTTATAATACGTGTCAATAAAACTAAGTTTATCTCTACTGATCATATCCACATTCAATCACCTTGATAGCAGCATCCTAAATAAATCGCCATATCATCATGTTAGATGCCTAGGAAAAAACCATGACCATCCCTCCTCCCAATACGCACAAAACTCCTGTATCACCCAATGATGACAAGGTGCTGTTGCAACTGACTGGTCTAAAAAAAACCTTTGATCAAACGGAAGTATTAAAAGATATCAACCTAGATATCAAGCATGGAGAGTTTCTGACCCTGCTAGGCCCATCCGGTTGTGGCAAGACGACATTACTACGTTTGATTGCAGGTTTTGAGCAGCCAAATGAGGGCGCTATATATTTGGATGGTCTACAGATGGCAGGGTTGCCAGCAGATAAACGTCCAGTCAATACTGTATTTCAGCAATATGCATTGTTTCCTCATATGAGTGTCGCACAAAATGTGGCGTACGGACTCAAACTCAAAAAAGTATCTAAAGATGAGACTAAAACACGAGTGAGCGAGATGCTCGCCATGGTACAGCTAGAGCATTTAGCCAATCGTAAACCACAAGATTTATCAGGTGGTCAGCAGCAGCGTGTAGCGATTGCGCGTGCCGTGATCAATCGTCCCAAATTATTATTACTTGATGAGCCATTATCCGCGCTCGATCACAAGCTGCGTTTGCAAATGCAATCTGAGCTAAAACGATTACAGCGTGAGCTGGGCATTACTTTTGTATTTGTCACTCATGACCAAGAAGAAGCACTATCGATGTCGGACCGTATCGCGGTGATGAAAGATGGCTCATTTCAGCAAATCGGCACACCCATTGAGATTTATGAGACGCCTGCCAACTTGTTCACCGCCAAATTCATCGGTGAGACCAACTTGTTCAAAGCTGAAGTAAAAGGTGTGTATCCCAATCAGCCAGATCGTGATGGCAAAGTCACCAACGGACGTATCGAAGTAGAGGTTTGCGAGGCGCAAGCACAAGATGGACCTACAGCACTACGGAATCTACGCCGTCCTAATTTTGCCAATGATGTGCAGGTAGGCGACATCGTAAATTTACTGCTTCGTCCTGAAGACTTACGGATTTATGATCCAAAAGATGATGAAAACATTGGCCTGTTTGGCCGCGTTATTGAAAGCAACTATAAAGGCAGTACGTTAGACTCAATTATCGAACTGGCAAACGGTCATATTATTAAGGCCTCTGAGTTCTTTGATGAAGACGACCCGAGCTTTGATTACAAACTAAACGAAGGTGTCAAAGTCTCATGGGTAGATGGCTGGGAATGGGTATTGCCAGAAGTCTCCGAAAATATGTCAGACACGACTGTACAAAAGGATGGTAGCTGATGGCACCTCGTAGCTTGGGCAGTAAAAGTCCTTTTCGTACCGCAACGCTATGGTTGATTTGGGGTTGGCTACTGATATTTGCGCTATTGCCAAACATCTTAGTCATTGCTGTCAGTTTTTTGACCCGTGATAGCAGTGCTTTTATTAGCTTGCCGGTCAGCATCGATAGTTATGTGCGTATGATCGACCCCTTATATTTTGAGGTCTTTGTGCACTCACTATGGATGGCAGGTATCACAACCGTCATCTGCTTACTACTCGGTTACCCTTTTGCTTGGCTGATATCTAAAGCCAAAGTACGCTGGCAACCACTATTGATGATGCTATTGATACTGCCATTTTGGACCAACTCTTTAGTACGTACCTATGCACTCAAATTACTGTTTGCTAATAACGGTTTGATTAATAAATCACTACTTGCTATAGGCGTTATCGATACACCTATCGATATTTTATATACGCAAGGTGCGGTGATTGCTGGTCTGACGTATTTGTTATTTCCATTTATGGTATTGCCTTTATATGCGGTGTTTACTGATTTACGTAATGACATGCTGTTGGCCTCTCAGGATTTGGGTGCATCCAAGACCCAGACGTTTTGGCACGTGGTGCTACCATTGACGACACCTGGGATTATCTCTGGGGTGCTCTTAGTGTTATTACCTGCGATGGGTATGTTTTATGTAGCAGATATTTTGGGTGGCTCACGTAACTTATTGGTCGGTAATATCATCAAAAACCAATTTTTAGATGCCCGTGACTGGCCATTTGGGGCCGCCGCCAGTGTAATACTGACACTGGCAATGGCGTTGTTATTACTCGCCTACCGCGCCAGCAGTCGCCGTATTGGTAAAACCGACTTTAATGAGGTGGCCTAATGTCTCATTCACGCACATTGAAGCTTGGCAGTATCGCTGCTAAAGGCTACCTTAGCTTGATTTATACCTTGCTATATCTACCTATCATCGTCTTAGTAGTGATGTCATTTAACCAGTCAAAGATTGGCTACAACTGGGGCGGGTTTAGCTTAAAGTGGTATGAATCGCTCTTTAATAACCAAGCGATGCTCGATGCGTTTTGGCACTCTATTGTCTTAGGTTTAGTCGCTGCAACTGTCTCAACGTTGATAGGTACACTCACTGCCCTAGCCTTACATCGTTATAATTTTCGCGGTAAAGGCCTACTAAATGGTCTGCTATTTGTGTTGATGATGTCGCCTGAGATTGTGCTCGCTATCTCGTTATTAGCATTGTTCTTATTAATCGGACTGCAATTGGGCTTTGTCTCACTGCTATTGGCACACATTACCTTTTGCTTGCCCTTCGTGGTCATCACTGTGTTTGCACGGCTGAGTAGCTTAGATGAGCGCTTGATGGAAGCGGCACGTGATTTAGGTGCCAATGAATCAACGATGGTGCGCACTGTACTAATTCCAGTCATTTTACCTGCGGTTATGGCAGGTTGGTTGCTGGCCTTTACCTTGTCACTAGATGATGTAGTGGTTTCAACCTTTGTGACAGGACCCAGTTATGAGATTTTACCGTTACGGATTTATTCTATGGTAAGAGTTGGGTTAAAGCCTGAGGTCAATGCCATTGGTACATTATTATTAGTCGCTTCTTTAATATTGGTTATTATCTCACAAGTACTGTTGCGCAAGCGCTAGCTGTTGCTGAATCATTAATTATATACTATGAATGAAAGTCAGCAACATATGTACTATAATGAATTTATCTCACTTTAGTGGTTAGGTCGTCTTATGCTAGAACTACGCCATCTCAACACCTTGACCGCGCTACGAGCGCATGGCTCACTTGCTGCCGCTGCCGATGAGCTGCACGTCACAGCGTCTGCGGTATCACACCAATTAAAAGAGCTAGAGAGTTACTACGATATCAACTTGGTCAATCGTCGTACGCGACCGCTCACCTTTACGCCAGCTGGTAAAGCCGTACTGGCATTAGCAGATAACATCCTGCCGCAAGTGACCCGTACCAAATCCAATCTTAAACGCCTAGCACACGGGCAAGCAGGCAGGTTACGCCTAGCCTCTGAATGTCACAGCTGCTTTGATTGGCTAATGCCGATACTCAATCAGTATCGCCGCGAATGGTCTGATGTGGAGCTGGACTTTGCGACGGGCTTTGAGCCTGAGCCCCATCATTTATTGATGGAAGGTGATATTGACCTGCTGATTACCACCAGCAACTTACCGATAGAAGGACTCTGTTATCAGCCACTATTTGAATACGAGAGTCGTTTAGTACTGTCACCCATGCATGATTTGGCAGCGCAAGATTTTATCGATCCAAGTGATTTGACTGATGAGACTTTGATTGCCTATCCCGTCGAGGCCAAACGTCTCGATATTATCGCCAACTTTATGACGCCAGCGCAGGTAAGCTTTGAGAGCGTTCGTACGACAGAGCTGACAGCGATGCTGATTCAGCTGGTCGCTAGTGAACGCGGAGTTGCTGCATTGCCTGATTGGGTCGTCGCGGAATATGAGAAAAAAGGTTGGGTCGTCTCGCGGAAGTTGGGTGTAGGTGTACATTGTCAGTTGTATGCAGCAACGCGCACATCTAGCCAAGATACGGCGTATATGCAAGGGTTTGCGAATTTACTAGAAGGGATAGTGAAGCCGTTGTAGGTTCATTACTGATTACTTTCTTATAGTTATAAAATATTAGTCACTTTTTCATATCGTAACAAATGTTATGGTAAATAATGGTTCCCTAGTGAGGAATTGAACCTTAGGCTGTAGGCTAATGGTATCAGGGTTTTAACTTGCTAAGATAACCACAGTGTACTTCATGGTGTACTTACCATACATATTCTATCTATGATCGGTGCGCTATACAGGCTTCGAACTATATGCTATATCTCAGAGAGTTGAGTCTCTGATAATCCCGGTGCGGTTCATTACTGCTTACACCGATAACATCGGAGGCATTGGTTTATATAAAAGCTTGGGCTTTGTGATAGAAGGTGAAATGGTGGATTATGCTTATCGTAACGGCGAGTATGTCAATGCCTATCAGATGGCAAGAATTCGAAAAGCTAAAAATGGGTGATTCTGGGTATACCCCAAGGTAACCAGTTATTTTGCCCTTCAAACCTATTAACAGACCACTTAAAATAGACTGCTATCATGGAACCACTTATAACAGACCATTAAACGATGACTATCTACCAACGGCTACAAAACCAACTTAAAGAAGTAAAATCCCAGCGCGGTTGCCACTAATGTCAGGCCAACGTGCAGACCTATCAATGCAAGACCTGCTAATAACCTGCCTTCGCTGATAAAAGTAAACACTTCCGCGCTAAAGGTACTAAAAGTCGTCAACCCGCCCAAAAACCCAGTGATCACAAACAGTCGAATATTAGGAGACAGACCGCTGCCCATCCGCTCGAACCAAACTAAGGCCAACCCTATTAGCAGACCGCCCAAGATATTAGCACCCAATGTACCCAGTGGTATCCAGCTGTGCAGCGGGTTAAAGCGAGCCAACCATGTCCGCAAGCACGCGCCAAATGCTGCTCCTAAACCAACGGCAAGCCACTGCATAGACCATCCTTACTTCTAATAGACGTTAGAGTTTGTTGAATAAAATACTTTTTATACCGCAGGCAGCTCAGTCATCGGCCAACGTGGCACACAGCTCACGGCTAGTTCATCAGACTGCCCAGCCTGCAAGCGCTCATAACCTGCATAAGCAATCATCGCCCCATTATCCGTACACAAGGCAGGTGGTGCATAATGCACCGTCGCGTTTATCTTTGCCAGTTCAGCTTCTAAAGTCGTGCGCAAATGCGTATTAGCGCTGACACCACCTGCTATCACCAGTCGGCTCATATCAACTTGCTTGAGTGCTTTGACGCACTTTTTCACCAATGTATCGACCACTGCATGTTGAAAACTGGCAGCAATATCCGCTCGCACTTGTGGATCGCTATCAGAGCTATTACCTGACCCTCCTGATAGTGGCGTGTCTTTGATGAGATTATGCACGGCTGTTTTCATACCACTAAAAGAAAAGTCTAAACCACGATGTAACATCGGTCTGGGCAGATGGTACGCATCAGGGTTACCTGTCTCAGCCAATTTAGCGATATTGGGGCCACCAGGATAAGGCAAGCCTAGCATCTTAGCCGCTTTATCAAAGCACTCACCGGCAGCATCATCTATCGATTCACCTAATATCTCATACTGCCCGACCCCACGTGCAGCGATCAGTAACGTATGTCCACCAGAGACCAGTAACGACACAAAAGGAAACGCAGGAGGGTGTGCACCCATCAGCGGTGCCAGTAGATGCCCTTCCATATGATGAATGCCGATCGCTGGGATATCCAAACCATAAGCCAAACTGCGTCCAAATAATGCGCCCGTCATCAACGCACCAATGAGACCTGGGCCTTTGGTATAAGCAATCGCATCGATCTCGCTTTTTTTCATATCGCACTGCTCTAACAGCTCATTGAGCAAAGGCACTAGTTTGCGAATATGATCGCGACTGGCAAGCTCAGGTACCACGCCGCCATAGAGGGCATGCAGCTCTATTTGTGAATACAGCACTTGCCCAACCAAACCTTGATTGTCATTAGCCATCTGCTCGCTATCAAAAATCGCTAGACCAGTCTCATCACAAGAGGTCTCTAAACCCAACACTTTCATATTTTTGCCTTTATGCTTTTATTTTTATGCTACTTTTGCAATGTTTGTCTTTTTATAGTCAAATCCATATAAATCCGCTACATCGTCATCCTCGCTGACCATACTAATGTATAGCTTGCACTCGATTTCCTTGTATCGAAATTATTTGAACTCCACTATATGCTGGCGCTAAAGCTTGAGTAGCCATAAAAACGGAGGTTTCAATCATTGGATAGACCAAATGACTTAGGGCACGCCCTAGACACAGCTGACTATATTTTTAGCTTTGACATAACAAAGAACGCGCATTAAAAAACCGCCATTGTCAGTCACAATGACGGTTATTTTAGCAAATTTCAATGGCGAATATATTCTATATATAGTATCAGCTGACTGCTTCTATCATATAATCTACAGCAGCATAGACCTGTGCTTCACTTATCTTGTCAGTCACTTGCGCTGGCATATTCTTAAAGCCTTTTGCTGAATGTATATGCAGCGTATCTTTACCTTTGCTAAGACGTGCTGCCCACGCGGCTTTATCACCATATTTTGGTGCATTAAGCAAACCTGCCTCATGACACACTTTACAGTTTGACTCATAGAGCTTAGCACCTGCGTCAGCGGCCAATACTTCAGGCTCAGCAGTAACTTCGGATTCCGAAACTTCTGTCACAGCAGTCGTCTCGACAGCTTCTACTTTCACTACCGGTTCAGATCTAGCGACTTCAGAATCAGAGATAGGAGTATCCTCTGCCACTACGCTAGTATTGGCAGATTCATTGGCAGCAGGCTCTTTAGTGGCTGTACTATCATCACTACAAGCATTCAATGCCAATAATGCAATAATGCTGATAGCAGAACAAATATTTTTATTTATCTGCTTTAATTTATATTTCATTATCGCACCTATACTTAACGTGTCATATTGGCAGCTACTCGCTGCATCATATCAACTTTATCTACAACAGTTAAAAAATATCTATTCAGCGGTGGCGTCAGCTGCTTCCGTTGTTTCCATGTCTGTGCCTTCAGTAGTAGCTGCGTCAGCATCAGTACTGTCAGCACTGGTATCAGCAGTCGTTTCTTCTGCGGCAACTTCATCCGTTGTTTCGGCATCAGTAGCGGTATCAGTCGCTGCATCGGTATCAGCTGCTGCTGTACCATCGACTGGAGCAACGGCTGTTTCTGGAAAGTCGAATTCTTCAGCGTCAGGGGCATTTTCACGAGCAAGTGCTGAGGCAGCATCTACGCGATCTTTTGCCAATACTTCATGTGACTCGCCTTCTTCGTGACCACCACAAGCGCTAACACCAAAACTAAAAGCGACAATAAATGCTGTACTCAACGCCGTATTTAATACTGTCTTTTTCATTCAAACATCCTCAATAAAATGCACACAAAACGGTTAATATGCTTACTACTATATGGAAAATATCATAGCATAAACTCCAACCAAACCGTTATAGACAGTAGGGTTTTTATTCATGATAATTTTATGCAAGATATTTATGTATACATCTAATATTCGCTAAAAATATATAGTTCACACAACAACCTATCCTTATCTCAACATCACATCATGCAGTTTGATGATAAATATGGATTAACACACTAAATTTATTGACTTTTTTAATATTCTTTATTAAAATATCTGCCCTTGTGCTCATGCGCAATATTATCCTAGTTTGAGCTGATGCCTGTGATCTTGAGATATCACGGCTAAATACTAATACACAGCCAAACTAATGCCTTTATATCTCATCCTAATCAAGGAGTCTTCATGCCTGCAGTTAAGGTTAAAGAAAACGAACCAGTAGATATCGCTATCCGTCGTTTCAAGCGTGCTTGTGAAAAAGCTGGTGTATTGTCAGACGTACGTAAGCGCGAGTTTTATGAAAAACCAACGCAAGTACGTAAGCGTAAAAAAGCAGCTGCCGTAAAGCGTTATAAGAAAAAATTACAACGCGAAACTATTCGTACCACTCGTATGTACTAACCTATATTACGGTTAGTTAAATACAAGCGCTACACTAACGCCACTGTTATCAATTGATATCAGTGGCGTTTTTTATGCTACAATTTTTATGATTAACACTTAGCCAATAAGGATAATAACAATGAGCCAAATTAAACAAAACTTATCGGATAGTATCAAATTATCCATGAAAGCTCGTGAGCTTGAGCGTGTTAAAGTATTGCGTAACGTACAAGCAGTCATCAAGCAAATCGAGATTGATCGTCAAATAGAACTTGACGATGACCAAGTCTTAGAAGTACTACAAAAGCAGCTAAAACAGCGACACGAGTCGCTTGGTATTTTTACCGAAAACAGTCGTGACGACTTAGCAGCCAAAGAGCAGTTTGAAATCAACATCATCAACGAGTTTATGCCAAAACAAATGGATAATGAGGAGCTTACAGCCTTGGTACAAGCAGAAGTCGCTGAGCAAGGTGCAACCTCTATGCGTGATATGGGTAGCGTGATGGGTGTGTTAAAGAATAAAACCGCAGGTCGTGCTGATCCAGCCATCATCTCTAAACTGGTCAAAGAAGCACTACAAAGCAAATAGCTGGTTACCTATTATTGATTAATCAGTATTTTGGTACAAACAACCGCCTAAGGCTTAAAGTCTTTGGCGGTTTTTACTGCCTTAATTTCTGCATTGATATTAGCCAAGAGTGGACGTGCACTATTTGCTTGCGTGGTATTTTGTAGTTTTTCTGCCAGTTGCTTAGCTTGTGTGAGTGATATTAGCGCACTTTCGTAGCGATTACTCCATAGCTGATCCTGACTCCGATAGCGTAATGCATTGATTGTCGCAATATTGGCTAATTGTGGTGATGTAGTCGTTTTTGCTAACTTCTCATTGGCCAGCTGTAAACTCTGCCAAGCATAGCGATCACTTGGCTGCTGCTCTATCAAAGGTTTGAGCAATGCTTGCGCTTTAGCTGGCTGGTTGCTGTTGGTGAGCGCTTCGGCCAAATAAATCCGAAGATCACGACGCTCAGGATAAAGACGATGTTGCCCATCTAAAATCTCAGCGGCTTCTGACCACTTATCTTGTTCTGTCAATACTTGGCTATGAGTAATCGATAACAAGGGTTCTAACCTTTGACGCTGTTCCACTGGCAATGCATTGATGTCACTCAGTACTTTTTCGGCATCTTTAAAACGTTGCTGCTCACCGTACCAATTCATCAATGCCAATTTAGCACCAATGCTATTGTTGGCAGCAGTGGTCAATACTGTCTTAGAAGCATGCTTACCCATACTTTGTACACGCCAATAGAGCAGGTCAAACAACGCCTGATGACGTTGCTGCTGGCTCAATGATAATGACGGATAACTCTGCGCGCGACTTTGTGCGTCACTCAAGCGCTCGTTAGTCAATGGATGTGAGAGTATAAAACTTGGTAAGAACTGGTTTTCGGATTGATTCAGTTGACTTTGTTGATTCATGGTCGCAAAAAATCGCGGCATCGCTCTCGGATCATAACCCGCGTGAGTCATGATTTGCATTCCTATCCGATCAGCCTCACGCTCATTGCTACGACTAAACGCCATGCTACTATTCATCGTCGCTGTTTGGCTACCCATCATCACCGCTGCTGCTGCATCACCATCGACCGCTGACGCTGCTATCGCCGCTAGCATACCTCCTACCTGCATCAGTAATGCTTTTTTGCGGTCATCGACACCACTCTCATAATGATGTTGGCTAAGATGCGCAACTTCATGCGCGACCACACTGGCAAGCTCGTCCATACTCTTGGCTGCCAATATGGTTCCTGTATTGATTCCAATGACACCGCCTGGTGCCGCAAAGGCATTAATACTCGGACTATCAATAATCACCAAGCCCATTAGTGCTTGCTGCCGCGCTTGAGCATTAAGACGCCACGTCATGTCTTTGAGCGTTTCTTGAATCCAAGGGTCATGCTCCATCTTAATGCTACCATTGACATTTCGTAGCGACCACTCACCAAGCAATTTATTTTGATATTGTTCAGCGAAGCTCAAGCCTTGACCACGCAAGCTAGGTAGACTTAGTGTGTCGGTTTTTGCAGGCTGCCACGAATTATAATTGGTTGACTCTGTTTGATTACTGCTACCACTCCAGTCAATACTATTGGCCGCAGCGGGTATGGCCATCAATAATGCCGCTGCAACTCCTGATGCAAAAGCACTTGATACCGCTATAGACAGCATCGTTTTTTTTCGTCCACAAAAAAGCGACATGAAGCAGAGCACATGTTGGTTTGACTTGTGTATATTCGATGAACGGATGCTGGTACTACCAAACATCGACTGTCTATTAGAGTGATACAAATACTTATCCTATACAAGTGAGTATGAACCATGTTTTGTCGACTATACGAGCTTGTTGATACAAGGTCAATTCTAGTATGTTTTCGACTACCAATAACTAAGCGGTGTGTCACTATCGTGCAACATCATTGTGTGATTCTAACGAACCGAATACGATGTTGATTATATTCAACTGCACTGATACCTTGGCTATTTGCTATAATAGCAACTTAAACAATAGGTTTGGGTTGCTATTGAGCACAAGGCACTCCATAACAAAACCTTAAAATTAACAATATTCTAAAACCAACTATTATTTACCATAAAAATAGTGCCAATTAAAGTATTGGTCTTTATAAAGGTTGTTTTATGTCTGCTGATAGTCAGTCCACCATCCTCCATACACCTGACGCTATAAGATTATCAGAAAAAATCTCTAGTGCTGATCAACAAGAGATCAATCAACTTTTAGCCTTATTGAAAGCAGATAACAGTGCTTTAAACCAGAATGCAGAGATAAGACCACTTAGCATTAATATTACTCGCTTCGTCGATGGCCGCGGACTTGCTTGTCCGATGCCGTTATTAAAAACCAAAGTGGCATTACGTGATGTCGCAAATGGTGACTCACTATATGTCGTCGCCACCGATGCCAACTCACAAGCTGATATCACTGCTTTTTGTCGTCAAACTCAGCTGCTATTGATTATTAATAGCGTCACCCACCAACAGACAACTAATAGCATATCATCACAGCGTTTCGATACAATATATCACTTCATCATTACTAAAACTGATAGCAACTAAGTGTCGCTATCCTTTACAATTACAACTATAAATATTTTTATATGACTATTTGCGTCACTATTTAATAAGGTCAAGAATATGGCTAATACTTCTAATGATGCTACAAAAGATGAGGCAGCACCGGTAATAAACGAAGCACGTGATGCAGCGCTAAAAGCTGCCGCACAACGACCACCTTATGATGCGAATGCGCTAGGTGATACCAGTACCCGTGACTTAGTACCTGCGATGCCAACCCATTTATCTGCACCTGGGGTCAATCTCGGTGCTTATATCAATACCGTCCATCAAATTCCTATTTTGACACCAGTACAAGAGCAAGAGCTAGCGCATCGCTACTATGATGACGGTGATGTGGAAGCAGCACGATTACTTGTGATGTCACATCTACGCTTTGTGATTCACATTGCGCGCAGTTACTCCGGTTATGGCTTACCACAAGCCGACTTGATTCAAGAAGGCAACCTAGGTCTAATGAAAGCCGTAAAACGCTTTGACCCCAACAAAGGCGTACGTTTGGTATCCTTTGCTGTACATTGGATTAAGGCGGAGATTCATGAATTTGTGATTCGAAACTGGCGGATCGTAAAAGTTGCGACCACCAAAGCACATCGCAAACTGTTCTTTAATTTGCGTAGTCTCAAAAAGACCAACAATCAGCTGACTCTAGAAGAAGCTGATGCTATTGCAAAAGATCTCAATGTCACGCGTAAACAAGTACTAGAGATGGAGTCACGGCTCACATCTTATGATGCATCATTTGAAGCGCAATCTAGTGATGATGACGATGGACGTTATGCACCGCAGCTATTTTTAGAAGATGGCATCGATCCTGCTGAGCAGTTAGAAGAATCAGACTGGGAAGAGAATAACTCCTCTGCCTTAATCGCAGCGATGGATACTCTCGATGACCGTTCTCGCGATATCGTCGAACAGCGCTGGCTCTCTGAGCAAAAATCTACCTTGCATGAGCTAGCAGCCGTCTACTCTATCTCTGCAGAGCGTGTCCGCCAAATCGAAAAAAATGCCATGGATAAGATTCGCGATGCAATGACCATTGATAGCGTCATCTTGCCAGATGACATTCAATAACAGCTGCCTTTTAGTCGTGATAGCTTTTAGATAAGATGAATTCAACATGCTAAATTGGATAGGTATTGCAGCGATCAATATGGCTGTCGCCGTCGCCCTAGGTGCATTCGGCGCTCATGGCCTCAAAAACATTGCCAGTGCTCAACAGCTAGAATGGTGGCACACGGCGACCTTATATTTATTTATCCATGCACTTGGATTGCTGCTGGTTGGTCTGCTGATTCGTCTCAAATACATCACTCAGACAACGGCATGGCTACTACAGATCGGTATTATCATATTTTCGGGCAGTCTTTATGCAATGACACTTGGGGCGCCACTGTGGTTCGGAGCTATTACACCTATCGGTGGTGTATTAATGATTATCGGTTGGCTATGGCTAGCACTATCAGCATTCAAAATACATGATTCAGCAGCCAAATAGACACTCATATAAAATAGATAACAGACAATGTGAAGAATCATTATGCTGATAGCAGTAATACGAAACCATTAAGGAGTGTTTTTTATGAGTACCATTAGTGTCAATGGTAAGACATTGCAAACTACCCACCAGACTGTGCAATTGGTTATCAATGAACTTGGACTTAGCCAAGGGCGTTATGCGGTAGAAATCGACGGTGAGCTTATCCCCAAAAGTGAGCTTGGTCATCTACGTATCGTGGAAGGAATGGACATCGAGGTAGTACAAGCCGTTGGTGGCGGCTAGTCATTATAACAAGCTCAGTATAAATACTTGATAATAGAAAAGGCCTCAAACGTATCATACGTTGAGGCCTTTTTCCTTTTTTGTATTATCATGCCAATTTAGTAGAATCAAGTTTTAACTATATGGGCCAGATGTCCTCTTTATTATCTTACCTGTTGTTATTGAATCAGCCAATACTCGTTAAATCTGAAAAATACTAACACTCAGCACTAAAACTCATTGCATTATACTGCAGGTACCACGTCGGCAGCTGTGAGATCGTCATAGCGGTCGTCACGTCCAGCACCCTGAGTCTTTTTACGATCTTGGCGGGTTTTATATTTACGTACTTGTCTATCAAGTTTGTCTGCCATGTCATTAATGGCTTTATACATATCATCTTCACACGATTGGACAAACATTTCTTGACCTGAGACTCTCATTATCGCTTCAGCTTTATGGCTTTTTTTACCACCATCGCTAGAACCATTGTTATCCAACGATAATATCACTTTAATACTTTGTATCTGATCAAAGTGTCGTTCTACTTTCTCAAGCTTTTCACGCACCGCTTTATCCATAGCTTCGGTAACACTGATATGGTGACCACTGATAGAAACATTCATATTATTGTCCTTTTGTTTGTACTAACAATCAACAGATGAAATAGCATTCCTGCCTTTATCACCCTGCTTTACCAACCGCTAATCTATCGCCTTTGATAGTCAATGCATGTAATCAAATGCTAATGTATCCTTTCATCATCTCTCTGATTGCTGCTATAAATAGGCTAAATCGATATTTAGATTTCGTTGTTGGTATGACTCTAATTTGTCATGAAAATTGAATAGTAGCAAGACACTATATTGTAATTAAATGTAATAAAACCTGTTGTTTCTATCATGTTTCTATATAATCAAAAAATTTTATTTTTTATATTTGAATTAAGCCATAAAAGACAATTGTATGACATTACTCACAACTTTTTGAATAACATCACTTAAAGTGTGCTGAGCATTCATAAATAGGTACTATCAATGCTATTGTCAAACATACAACACGCCTCAATATTTTTGTTTGCGCTGGGTAGATGAACCAATATTCATCGCTTCACGATATTTAGCCACTGTTCTTCTAGCGATATCGATACCCTCCGCTAATAAACTGTCCTTGATACGACTGTCTGATAATGGCTTTTTCGGATTTTCATCGGCTATAAGCTGCTTAATCATGGCGCTAATAGCCGTTGAAGATATGTCACCGTCATTACTACTGACATGTGATGAGAAGAAGTGTTTTAGTGAAAACAATCCTTGTGGTGTCAAAATTGTTTTGCTAGTAGTCAGACGCGATACCGTAGATTCATGCAAATCAACTTCTTCTGCGATAACCTTTAGAATCAGCGGTTGCATTGCCGTAGCACCATGTAACAGAAACTCTTGCTGATAACGGACAATACTGGTTGCCACTTTTAGCAAGTTCTGATTACGCTCTTCGATACTACGAATGAACAAACGCGCATCAGTGAGGTTTTCGCGTAAATATTGATTATCAGGACTGTCGTCACCACGCTTAACTAAATTGGCGTATTCTTGATTGACCCGTAATTTTGGCAATGTGTCGGGGTTGAGACGCACATACCAAGCATCATCCTGTACATCAGATTCTAAATTATTATCACTCGTTTGATGACGAACAGGTGTAACCAATACATCAGGAATGTCGTAGCTGTCTGTTTCACGCACATAATCTGGTTGACTACTCTGAAACAATAAGCCTGGCGAAGGGTTTAAGCTGCGTAATAGATTTAATGCAGGTGTGATTTTTTCAGCCGCGAGCCCTGTCTGCTCAGTAAGTGCTTTGATATTATTACTGACTAAATGATCACTAGCTGATAATAGCGCCTGGGCTTCTGTTAGATACTCTGTATTGGGACTAAGCTTGGATAACTGAATAGCGAGACATTCACTCAAATTTCGTGCGCCAACACCCAGCGGGTCACAAGATTGAATAATGCGTAATACGGCCATTATTTCATCTTTCTCAACACATTCATCCCATTGATAAAAGCTTGCCATGGTGTCTAAACTTTGTAAAAACTCATCAACATCTAGCCGAATAAACCCCATATCATCCATAGAATCTATTAGGTACGTAGCAATCACCATATCCGCTTCTGAAAGGTGTTTAAAATTTAGCTGCCAACGCACATGATCTTGGATAGTGGCAGACGTGCCACCTTGATAGCTATCAAAGTCTTCATCGCTTTTGTTACCCGTATTGGTAGCCACTGATGCATGATTACCACTATCAGCGCTATTATAATCAGTAGCACTATCAAAACTACTGTAATCATCGCTATCCATAGTATGATTGTCTACCGCACCATCATCGATATTTACTTGCTGTAGTTTATCAAAGCTATCACTAAACCCCTCATCATACTCAGAGTTAGCAGTCGATGAATCAGCATCCGAATTTTGATTCCAGCTATCTAACGTCAATGGCTCATTCAGCTCATCGATAGTATCATCGCCACTATGATCGTACTCATCTTCATCATCTTCGACACGTTCAAGCAATGGATTACTATCCAGCTTGGCCTGAACCTCTTGTGCGAGCTCAAGACTAGAGAGCTGCAGCAATTTAATAGCTTGCTGCATCTGAGGGGTTAGTTTCTGTGAGGTACTCAGCGTGGTTGCCAATCCAAACGACATACTCATGGGCGGCTTATTACACTCCGATAGTAAAATATTATTCTATATATATTTGGTTAAACGAGTAGTTTAACGTTATTAGGACATGACGATAGCATTTTTTGATGCAATCTTGCTATGATAATTTATACTCTGTTCAGATACATTTATTACTTTTCTGTCATAAAACCATATAAATCTTAGCATTTCAGCATAAATTACTAAATAATTGATATGAAAACTGTGCGTCTAACTGGAGCATGCTTTTAACCCAAGCAATAATCATTTAACTGAGCTGAAATGAGAAAAATGGTAGATTCACAAAGAAAAGCCTACTGTGAATATGAATATATTGGCAATTTTAGCCCATCTACAGTTTATTCTTTAGATTGAGGACAAGCTCTAGGTATGATGAATAATATCAAGGTCTGTTAAATATTAAATTTGAATAAACAAGTCTCAAAACTCACTGAGAACACTACTATGAATAGCAAAACAAACAATCCATTGCTAACCGCTGCCATTCAGATGAATAGCCAGCAAAATATTGAAAAAAACCTCAATGATATCAAAGCTGCCATTATCGAAGCACGTGCGCAAGGTGCTCAACTTGTTGTTCTACCAGAAAACTGCTGTAGTATGGGACAGCAGTTTTCTACCGCAGAGCGTTTCGATGAACTATCAGCAACCATCGCTGGATATGCGCACACTTACGGTATGTATGTATTGGTAGGCTCACTACCTTGCCTTTATCGTCCAGATGGCATGATCGTACCAGATGGTAGATTGCGCCAAGTCAGTCAACTGTTTGCTCCTGACGGTAAGCAAGTGGCGCGTTATGACAAGATTCATTTATTCACAGCAACCGTGGCAGATAAGCAAGGCAGCTATAATGAAGCCGCGACTTTTGAGCCAGGCACACAAACAGTGACTGTACCGCTCGAAGCAAACAATGAAATTTACCATCTAGGCATGATGGTGTGCTTTGATTTACGTTTTCCAGCATTGGCGCAACGTCTAAGGCAAGCAGGTGCAGATATATTGAGCGCGCCTGCCGCATTTACTTATCTAACAGGCCAGGCGCATTGGTCTTTATTGTTGCGGGCACGTGCTCTAGACAGCCAATGCATGGTCATCGGTGCGGCACAGGGCGGTGATCATGTTTATAAAAATGGGGATATTCGCCAAACTTGGGGACATAGTACGATTACTGCTTACGATGGTACCATCATAAACAGCTACGATGACAGCGAGCTAGGTGATAGCACTGACATCGAAGAAAAACAACGATATGCCATAGTACTAGCATCGTTAGATAAACAAGCACAACAGCAAGGGCGGCAAAAAATGCCAATTTTTGATTGTCACCGTTTGGCGTAACCGATACTTAGCTCGGGTTCGAATCACTGTCATTTTGCGTATGAGTGGCTCGTGGATGAGCGCGATCATAGACTTGTGTCAATTTAGCAAAATCGACATGGGTATAAATTTGCGTGGTGCTAATGTCACTATGACCCAGCATTTCCTGTACTGCACGCAAGTCGCCACTACCTGATAGCATATGTGAGGCAAAACAATGTCGCAACAAATGCGGATACATATTTTGGGCAATACCTGCCCGTGTAGCAGCAACTTTTAAGCGTTGCTGCACCGCTCGCGTTGACAAGCGTGTACCTAACTTTTCGCTGATAAACAATGCGCTATCCATCTGCTCGACCCACAGATTACGATGCGGCAGATAGCGTGTTATAGCTTCTGCAGCCTTTATACCTAAAGGTACTAAGCGTGTTTTGTTACCTTTACCTGTCACACGTACCCGTAACTCTGACAGGTCCACATCGGCCATATCTAGCGCAACCAGCTCACCAACACGCAAGCCACTACTGTAAAGCAGCTCAAACATGGCTTTATCACGTAACCATAAACGCGCTTGTTCCGGAGAATCTGGTATCTCTTGATCAAGTAACTGAGTAAGCAAGTCCACATCAGCGATAGACGGTAACGGTCGAGGGCTACGTTTCAGCTGATAACCTGTCGTTGGATTGATACGTGCTAGGCCCTCTTCAATCAGCCAACCATAAAAATGACGAATAGCTGATAGCTCTTGCTGCACACTGGCAAGCGCAAGCTTGTCTTCATCGAGACGCTGACCGATATGCTGAGCGAGTTGGCGCTTATCACAACGCGTCCACGTCAAGCGCTTACCTCGCAAAAATAGCGCCAATTGGTTCAGGCCAGAAAAATAAGCCGTTAAAGTATGCTCAGAATGATTACGCACTGATAAAGTGTTTAGCCACCGATGCACATCTGACAACAGCTCCCTTAGCGCGGCATCTGCTTCTATAGTGGCTGCTTGTGTGTCTGACAGCCATGCTGCTGACTCTGATGTAGGCAGATGCTGACTATTCTTGTTTGACATAGCGCTATTAGAGACGACCATCGTTTTTACCCAGCAATTAATATTAGCCGCTTATCATTGTGCATGAACCTAAATTCCGTTAGCCTTCTGGGTTGGGTTTGATACCTGCTTGTGCCATTAATCCATCTGGACTAAAGACACCTTCATAGACAAAGGCCGTTGGGCCGGTCATCATGACTGAATAACCTGGCTGCCATTTGATAATCATGCTGCCACCATAGAGCTGTGCGCGTACTTCTTCCCCTTCATCCAACCAGCCTTCACGTATACCAACAGCCACTGCAGCACAAGCGCCTGTACCGCAAGCTTGGGTTTCACCGACGCCGCGCTCATAAACTCGCAGGCGAATATGACGCTGATTCATAATTTGCATAAAACCAACGTTCACATGATCTGGAAAAGCCGGATGTGATTCAATAGCTTTGCCCAAGGTTTCGACCTCAGCATCAAGCACGTCATCTACTTTGATAACCGCATGAGGATTACCCATATTGGCAACATAGAGCTGTACAGGTGTGCCATTTACATCTAGGTGATAGGCGTTTTGGATTTTGGTAGTGGCTCTCGGGCTAAATGGAATCTCATCCGGCTCAAACTTGGGCTTGCCCATATCGACCTCTACCCAACCATAACGATCTGTGGTCAACGTGATAATACCGCTAGCAGTCTCAACACGTAGACGCTGTTTAAATGACAGTTTACGTGCTTGGACAAAACGAGCAAAACATCGTGCACCATTACCGCACTGCTCAACCTCCGTGCCATCAGTATTAAAAATACGATAACTAAAATCAACATCCGGACGCATAGGTGGCTCAACTACTAGCAGCTGGTCAAAACCAATACCTAAATGACGATCTCCCAATAACTGTACCAAATCCTTGGTTAATTCTAAGCGCTGAGTCACCAAATCGATGACCATAAAATCATTGCCTAGACCATGCATCTTAGTAAATTCTATTAGCATACCCTTGATATCCTATCCTATTTTTATGTATGGCTTATATTAGCACGCTGTCAGATACATTCATAATAATACCAATCCCAAAAAATACGATTAGCGGTGTCAAACTTGTTTAGTCTACAGTGAGTAGTACTTACACTCGTTTTCTTTGCTACTTTAATTTTTGTGCATGGTATTGCTGTCAACTAAAGGCATGCCTATAACTAAGAGACAGCGTTAATTAAAAAATACCTCCCTTAAAGTCTAGTCATAAAAAAACCCATTGTCATTATCACAATGGGTTCTCTTCAATCATCAAATACGGCGACCGTTTTGGCTCGTCTTTAATAACCTTACTGCGCCTGCCACAATGTTTCATTTTCATATAATGATTCAATCGTTTCGCGTGGACGTATCAACTGATGATGATTACCAGCCACCATCACTTCACTAGCACGCGGACGCGAATTATAGTTACTACTCATGGTAAAGCCATAAGCACCAGTGCCTGTAACTGCCAACGTATCTCCTACTGCCAATGCTAATAAGCGACCTTTTGCTAAGAAATCGCCAGTCTCACAAATAGCGCCAACGATATCCCACGGTTGCGTGCCGTCCGTATCAATACCTTTGCTCGGTAACACACTTGGAATCACTGCCATTTCTGCTTGATACAATGCAGGACGAATCAAGTCATTCATCGCCGCATCAACGATAGCAAAGTTTTTATGTTCGGTTGGCTTTAGCACATCAACTCGAGTCAATAGCACTCCTGCATTGGCCACGATACTGCGGCCCGGCTCAAAGAATACCGTTAAACCAAGCTCGCTTAGCTTTGGTAATAACGCAGCAGCAAACTCATCCATAGATACGGGCGTCTCATCGATATAGCGCACGCCAAGACCGCCACCCAAATCGATATGACGTAGCTCAATACCTTTCTCACGTAGGCTATGTACCAGCTCAATCACTTTGTCCAATGCCGCCACGAATGGCTCTACTTCCGTCAGTTGCGAGCCAATATGACAGTCGATACCGACAATATCAATATGCGACATCGCGGCAGCTTGCTCATAGACAGCCACTGCATCTTCGTGTGCGATACCAAATTTATTGTCTTTTAAACCCGTTGAAATATAAGGATGAGTCTTGGCATCTACGTTTGGATTTACCCGTAGTGAAATCGGCGCTGGTTTATCAAGCTGCTGTGCTACCTCATTAATTAAAGAAAGCTCACTAATGGACTCAACGTTGAAACAACCAATACCTTGATTCAGTGCATATTCAATATCATCACACGTCTTACCAACACCTGAGAATACAACGCGGGCAGCATCCCCACCTGCCGCCAATACTCGCATTAACTCACCACGTGAGACAATATCAAACCCTGCTCCTGCTTGCGCAAGCACTCCAAGCACCGCAAGGTTAGAATTCGCTTTGACAGCGTAGCAAACCTGGTGCGGCAAGCTAGAAAAGCTATCAGTATAAGCCTGATAAACATCCAATATCGCCTGTTTTGAATAAACATAACATGGCGTGCCATAATGCTTGACTACGTCATCAACATTAACCTGCTCCATATGTAATCGACCGTTATGGTAATGCAGTGCTGGCAAATGAGCAGTTAAGGCTTCAGGATTGATATATAAACCCTGTTCTGTTTGGGTGGTTATTGTCGTCATTATAGTTATGTCTCTCATTCAATCAGATAAAATTTGTCAGAATTTTTGGGCAAAATCCACTAATAATCGTTAGGGTCTTCGTTGACGTCTGCTAGCATTATCTCTAACTCACGGGAGTTTTGTTCATCACTCGCCAATGCTGTCTCTGATAAATCATCAGTGTCAGATAATAACGCTGAACCTACCGTATTTGAGCTTGTATTATCTACTAGGTATAGGTCACCTTTTTGTCCGCAGCCTGATATTCCTACTATGGCAGTAGCAATAATGAGTGCAGAAAGTGCACGGCGACTGGTATTGACAGATAAACGATAGGTGTGCTTGACATTTAAAACACGGTGTATAGTAAGCATAAAACAGATAACCTTACAGCAGGGTGAATATAAGTAAATTATTCAAAATATTATAATTTATTGAAAACATTTTTAGGGTCTTTTGGACACCAAACAGTGCTTCAGCATAGCATTGTACCAGTAAAGAAGCATGCCTTTTAAGTGTGCTCGATCACTAATTTTTCGGTATTTATTATCTATAAATATTACTGATAACGATGGTTTTTTGAGCCTGTTTTTTTAACGTAGGCTCAGAAAACTACCAAACGAAGACTAGCAAAGTTACATGGCATTTGCTGTAAATTTAGAGCCGTTTCATAGCGAAAAACACGGGCAAAAACAATCTTGAAAAACTTTCTTACAATTTTTATTGTGGACAATCCTGCCTTTATAGCAATTGTCATTTTATAACGATATCCGGTGTACAGATGTAACAGTACTTGACGAAGTTCAATCTTAAACCTTATAGTTACTGTGGTATAAGATTTTAATTGTGTTACATTATACTGCGAAATTATTTGCTTTGTTTGATGAATTGCTAGAAGCAACCAAGTAAAGTGACCAGTAAGTATCTATTGGCAAACCTGTAAGCGAATTATCGCTTAGTTCATTTTTATGACAGGTTTGCTGATTTTTGTTTGTTTAGCGGAAGTTAATCCGCTATGATTTACCACTTATCAAAAAACATAATCTAAGGATAGAGCATGAGCGATAGCACCCCCATCTTTAATGACCGCAATACCGGCAGATCAAAACTAATCAACCCTACCTTGGTTCTGAACTGCGGTTCATCTTCAATCAAATACGCACTCATCAGCGAAGACGAATCCACCCGTATTACAGGACTTGCCGAAAACTTGGGGCTCGATACCGCTCGCATCAAGCATACTACATTAAACGGTGAAAAACTTGAAATCACAATCCCTGGTGGACGTCATGAGCTAGCTCTACAAAAAATTCTAGCACTACTTGAGCAATATCATTTTATTGCTGTTGGTCATCGCGTGGTCCATGGTGGTCGTGAATACTCAAAAGCAGTTCGTGTTGACCAACACGTACTTGATGAAGTAAAACGCCTAAAAATCTTAGCGCCATTGCACAACCCAGCAAACGCCTTAGGTATTGAAGCGGTTGAAGCCATTTATCCTGATATTCCACAAGTAGTCGTGTTTGATACTGCCTTTCACCAAACAATGCCACCTGTTGCCTACCGCTATCCGATTCCAAAAGCATTATACGAAGAAGAAAAAATCCGTCGTTACGGCTTCCATGGTACTTCGCATGCCTACGTATCAGAGCGTGCTAGCACTCTCACAGATACCAAAGGTCCACATGGTTGGTTAACCGCCCACTTAGGTAACGGTTGCTCAGCGTCTGCTGTCTATAATGGTGAAAGCTTAGATACTAGCATGGGTCTGACGCCACTTGAAGGTCTGATGATGGGCACACGTAGTGGTGACGTCGATCCTAGCCTACATATTCATCTCAAGCGTAAGTTGGGTATGAGCTTAGAAGAAGTAGATACCATGCTCAACAGCGAAAGTGGCTTATTGGGTATCTCAGGTCTATCTAATGACTTGCGTACTATCGAACAAGCGGCAAACGAGGGACATAAAGATGCTCAGCTCGCCATCGAGATGTTCTGTTATCGTGTCGGTAAATATCTAGCCAGCCTCAGCTGTGCGCTGCCTGACTTTACTGGTATTGTCTTTACTGGTGGTATTGGTGAAAACTCATCAACCACACGTGCGCGTATCTTAGATGTCATGCGTCATTTCGGCATCAATTTTGATGCTGACAAAAACGATGAGCTGGTCGGTGGTGCTGAAGGAAACTTCCAAGAGCAAGATAGCAGCATTGAGCTGTGGGTTGTTCCAACTGATGAAGAATGTCAGATTGCTAAAGAAACCCGTCAGGCATTAGGTCTGAAATAAAAATAGCTTGGCTATCTAACGATACCTACTTAATGGCTTATGTTATATAAAAATTATTTATATAACGTAGGCCTTTGAGTAGCTGCTCGATTCTCAGTCAATACTACAAATGAACGATGCAGCAAGCATCATCGTTGTAGCCAATCAGCAATACCCCCTTCATAGATATAACAAAACAAATAGTAGGATATACTATGCAAACCATTTTACTTGTTCCCATTAGTCGCGGTATCGGCGTGACATCAGCAGCACTAGGTCTTATTCGTGCATTTGATTATAACGGTGTTAAAGCCGGTTTTATGAAACCATTTCTGCAAGATGATACGCTCGACAAGCAGAATAGTCTGGACAGCTCAAGCGCACTAACCATGCACGCATTTGGTCTAACACCGCCCAAATCTATCAACCGTCAGCGCGTCGAGCGTATGATCGGTGATGACAATCTAGATGACTTGATGGAAGAAGTCGTTGAAAACTATCACTCCATCGAAGGTGATTATGGTGTCGTCATCTGTGAAGGCTTGGTATCAACCACAGAAGCCTCTTATGCCGCACAAATCAACCGTGCCATTGCTCATGCCTTAGATGCCAAAATCATCTTTGTTAGTACTGTTGATACCAAAAACCCAGCTCATTTAGCAGATAAACTTGATGTGCATGCGCGTGAGTTTGGTGGTATGGCCTCTGATCGCACGTTAGGCTGCATTCTGATGCGAGTGCATGACTTACCAAACACTTTTGAGAATCAACCAGTCGCGCCAGGTGAGGCGGTTGTGAGTTTAGATGAAAATTTCGTTCAAGAAGTACAGCGCTTATCTCCTTCTTTTGATACCGAACAGTTTCGCCTAATTGGTGTGGTGCCATTTAGCGACTCATTATCTGTACCTCGTACTTGGGATATCGCCACCGAACTTGATGCCACTTGGATCAATGTTGGTGAAGCCAAAACACGTCGTATCAACAAGATTAGCCTAACTGCACGCTCAGTGACACGGGTAGACGAAGTGTTCAAACGTGGCACACTCATCGTCGTACCTGGTGACCGTGATGACTTGTTACTCGCTGCGGCTTTGGCTTGTATCAATGGTGTGCCATTAGCAGGCTTGGTACTGACTGGTGGCGTGTCACCAAATGCGACCGTGGCTGAGCTATGGCAATCAGCTCTTAAGACAGGTATTCCTGTCATGAGTGTCGAAGCAGATAGCTTTGAGACCGTACAGAGCTTATTACACATGAGTGCTGAGATTCCAAGTGATGATACTGAACGCGCCCTAGAAGTAACACGTTATGTGGCTGCACACTTAGATTTAGGTTGGATCAAAGAGCAGTTCAGCGGTGAGTATAAGCCACGTTTATCACCAGCTGCCTTCCGTCATCAGGTCGTCAAAAAAGCACAAAATGCCAAAAAACGTGTGGTACTGCCTGAAGGGTCTGAACCACGTACAGTAGAAGCTGCCTGTATCTGTCAAAGCCGTGGTATCGCTGACTGTGTACTACTTGCAAAACGCGAAGATGTAGAGCAAGTTGCTAAGAACCGCGATCTTGTCTTGCCAGAAGGTTTAGAGATTCTCGATCCTGCCAGCCTTGATATGAGCAAGTATATTGATGCAGTGGTTGCTCGCCGTAACGGAAAAACTTCTCCAGAAGTCGCCGCTGAACAGCTCGAAGATACGGTATTCTTAGGCACTATCATGCTACAAATGGATGAGGTTGACGGTCTAGTCTCTGGTGCTATCCACACCACTGCCAACACTGTGCGTCCAGCTTTTCAATTGATTAAGACTGCACCACAATACTCATTGGTATCATCAATCTTCTTTATGCTGCTACCAGAGCAGGTCGTGGTGTATGGTGACTGTGCGATTAACCCAGACCCTAATGCAGAAGAGTTGGCAGAGATTGCTATCCAGTCTGCTCAGTCTGCCGCCGCCTTTGGTATCGAACCAAAAGTTGCGATGATTAGCTACTCAACTGGCTCATCAGGTACAGGCGCAGATGTCGAAAAAGTCATCAAAGCCACACAAATAGTCCGTGAGCGCGCGCCTCACCTAGCAGTTGATGGCCCGCTACAGTACGATGCCGCATCGGTCATGAGTGTCGGTAAACAAAAAGCCCCTGACTCGCCTGTCGCTGGTCAAGCAAACGTGTTTATCTTCCCAGATCTCAATACAGGTAACACCACTTATAAAGCGGTACAGCGTAGTGCCAACGTTGTGAGTGTTGGACCGATGCTCCAAGGTCTAAATAAACCAGTAAACGATTTGTCACGTGGTGCGTTGGTTGATGACATCATTTACACCGTTGCGCTTACTGCAATTCAGGCATATAGTGACGCCATTTAATCACTCAATCAGATCGTAAAAAATCCTGTGATTAAGCCGACTACCTCATTGATAGTCGGCTTTTTCTTAGGCATTTTTTATTTAATACTGTTTATGGGTTTTGAGCGCTACTAGGGTGTGTCCTCATTTTAAAAATGGTGATAAAAATGAGATAAATTGTCGTCAAACAAGGAAAACAGCGCAGATAATATCGAGATATTAGTCAGCTATTTGACGCCGTTTGGCAAGATTTAGCCATTTTTAACCTATTTAGATGGCTATCGATTGAATTGAGGACACGCCCTAGTGACATATACCTGCTTGCCCACTACAATAGCGCTACCCTCTCTTTTAAACCTGCGGTAAGATTTTCTTGCCAACCATTTGCTCCCTTTATTTATGTCTAATATCACCAACCATAAACAGACTCAATATCCTGCGCCTGCCATTCGTGCGTATCTTGGTGGCTCATTTGATCCTGTGCATAAAGGTCATGTGCAAATAGCGATGTACGTTTATCAGCATTTATTGCCACTAGCCAAGCAGCTAAATCGTGAGCTGCATGTGTCACTGTTACCCAATGCTCGCTCACCTTTTAAACAACAAAGCACCGATCCTAATCATCGCTTAGCCATGTTAAAGCTCGCAACACTAAATACTCCCATACGGATAGACGAGCTTGAGCTTTGGCAAACACCACCTGTCTATACCATCGATAGCGTACGGGCGTTACGGCAGCGCTATCCGAATGACAGTTTGATATTTATCATTGGTATGGACAGCGCGCTAAGTTTGACTAAATGGAAACAAGGGCTTGAGCTGACTGATTATGTCAATCTGTGGGTTTTTAATCGTGATAGCTTATCTGAGACTTATGACAACGATAGCGGCTCTTCTCAAACCAATGAAAAGCTCATGAACAAAAACACCATGAACCAAGACGTTTCTGTGTCTGAGCTGCAAGCGCAATTACCCAATCAACTACAGCCTCTCATTATTAGTTCGCCCAATGAACTCATAACAGCTAACTCTCATATAGCCGCAAATAGCAGTCGCTTACAAAATAATAAACACCAAGGCAGTATTTACGTAGACGTGCGCCCTGTGACCGCCGTATCTAGCACGCAAGTACGTCAGCAACTTCAGAAAATCTCTCACGCATTAAATATAAAGCACACTGCCGAAACGCAAATCGCATCTTTGCAACCAATAAATGATATCATGGACAATACTGAACCCAATCCATTAGCTAAATGGCTAAATCCTGCTGTTTATCAATATATTATCACCCATCAGCTATATTCTGCTGCTCAATTCCGTTAAAATCGCCTTATCTTTGTCATTTTGCCTACCCTGTCTCTATACGTGACGGGCGACATCTAGCTCATTCGACAATGCCAACGCATGCAAATTGACGATTTACCTTTTTTATTTTTAATATTTACGATTCAAGAGATCAAAATTTATGACCAATACCATGACTGAAGAACGTTTAAAAAAATGCTTAGCCGTTGTTGAAAATGCTCTAGACGATATGAAAGCAAAGAACATCACTGTAATGAATGTAGAAGCATTAACTGACGTAACAGAACGCATCGTCATCGCTAACGGTACCTCTAAGCGCCATGTACGCGCAATGGCTGACAGTGTCGGCGCAGAGGCGAAGCAAGCTGGCTTTATGCCACTTGGCCGTGAAGGCGGTATCGACTCTGACTGGACATTGATTGATTTGGGCGCTGTTGTCGTCCACATTATGACGCCTCAAGCACGTGAGTTCTATGACCTAGAAGGTTTGTGGTCATCACCTGACCAATTGGCTGAGCTAGTTGCGACCCCGCGTGAAAAGAAAACGGCAGGCCGTCGTAACAAAGTCAAATAAGATTGTTGATTACGATATCCGTCCAACATTAAAACATGCACTACCAAAAAGACCAGAATCACTATTCTGGTCTTTTTTATGCAAAAAACACTGTCTCTATCCCTAATAAATATTCTGAAAATGGTTCACAATTACGCTATAGTCGATACTAGAGTCTGTTGATCAGACCTTAAATAAATCAGAATCGCTTATGAGTACAGAATCGATGATACCGACGTTACCAACGACAGAAGACCCCAAATCAGACTTTAATGATACCCTACCCTTACATATCGCCAACTTAACCTGCGTTCGCGCTGGTAAAGCTATGCCATTTGCGCGCGAAGAAATGAGCGCCATTGATAAAGCGCCAATCAAAGCGCCTGTTGCGGTCAACTTCATGGGATTGACCACTGATGAGCAAGCCGATCGCAAACATCATGGTGGCCCGCTAAAAGCGGTGCATCAACTGGCACTTGCGACTTATGAAAAAATCAATGCAGAGTTTGCTCTAAAGGTGCGCGTCGGTACATTGGGCGAAAACCTCACGACCGAAGCCCTCAATGGTCTACCGGAAATGACTGAGTCTACGGTTTGCATTGGTGACGTTTTTCAATATAGTGGACGTTTTGAGAACGGACAAGACTATAGTAATGATAGCGATTGCGTTCAGCTACGCATCGTCCAGCCGCGACGCCCCTGCTATAAGATCAATGATCAAATCGGACAGTTTACCAAAGTGCCGAATATCGCGGCATGGGTAAGCAAACAAGGCATCTCTGGCTGGTACTTTCAAGTCGTACGTGATGGTCTGATTAATGCGGATTTACCAGTTTACTTGATAGAACGCCCCTATCCGTTTGCGACACTTGAAAAGTTATGGCAACTGTCTAACTCTAAAGAGAAATACGATGCTGATGTGATCGAGTCGTGGCTCGCGATTGAGTGTTTGGAAGAGAGTTGGAAAAAGGTGTTGGCTAAGAAGATTATTTAAGGCGATTCGATAGTTTGAGTGAGTAAGAAGATGCATAAGAATGAAATAGACTGGTACGCAGATATCATCCCAGGTGAAAGTATTGCTGGTTTGGAAATTTCAAAATACAGCCATCAAGATATAAAAGCACTTTTAAAAAAATCAGATAAGAATAATTTTCACATCAGAGATAATAGTGACAGCTTAGACATCTATAGTAGTGATAACGTCGATGCTATTGATACGAATTTGTTGATGAGATTATCTTTCAATGAACAAATGATATTGAACTCCATCATGGTTTATATCACAAGAAAGCCAAATCAATACCAAGGTAAGATATATGGAAAATATGGTCTTGGAGACAAATTAAGGCATGTCTCTGAGTTTGGTGTACTAGAAAGAAGCATAACGGGTGAAGAGTTTTTTTTAATTAATGATGACAATAGGTGTGGTTTGGATGTTGCAAATGGCCTAGATGTTTCTTTAGAAGAAGACCCAGACCAAAACATAGCTATCATTAGAGTTCATGAGTTTTTTAAGTAGACCTATATATTCATAGATTAGTGCGTGTTTAATTAATATCTTAGCACTCTCAAACAGAGTATTTCATGGTGAAAAATATATTCTTAGCGTTTGGCATGACACTGTCTCTGCATAAACGTACTCAAAATAGAGATTAGAATCATCATGAAAGACCTTAATACTCCCTTCTCTTTTTTACAAGAACATAGCGTCATTTTATCTGCAGAAGAAATCAGATTTGCTATAGGGTATGAGCTAATCGATTTAAGAGAGTTAGCTGACATTGTTGATACGTCATTAATTAAGCACCCTAATGATGAGAGCTTATTAGAATTGGCTCTTAATCTGTTGTTAGACAGTTTTTATATAGATACTGACATCAAACCTATAAGTTTAATATCTAGTGAGGCAGCCTGTGAGCTGAAATCAGTAAGTAGTAAATGGAGATACATTCTCTTACTTTGGCTCTATGAAAATAGAGAAAATAGTAGTGCTGATTACGATAGAATTAATAAAGTTTATGCTGACTTTAATTACCCTGTAGATATGGAAAGATTCATAAGTTATATGCCTGCTCATGGTAATACTGAAAAGCTAGGCTATGACCATATCTTGCATAACTGGAAGGACTATTTAAATGCTTATAAACATTTAATAGCATCTTAAAATACTTCAATCTGAACTACCCTTTGGAAAGACATCATTCCCACACAGAGCATTTCATGGTAAAAAACATCTTCTTAGTATTTGGCCTAACACTTCCCTTGATTGGCTGCGTGACCACTACCTCTCCAGTGGCAACCACTGAGAACTATATCGTGGATAGTCATACTTATCACTCGACTGGCAAGAGCGAACGCATCAAAACCATCGTGCTGCACTACACAGTGTCAGACAATGACCGATCTATCAACACACTGACCACAGGCAAGGTCAGTGCCCACTATCTAGTGTTAGATAATGATGATGATAAAATTTATAACCTCGTACCAGAGAACGAGCGCGCTTGGCATGCCGGTGATGGCGGGTTTGCAGGACGCACGATATTAAACGATACCTCTATCGGTATAGAGATCGTCAATGTAGGCATTGCGCCTGAATATAAGGATGCGCTAAAAGACGGTACGCTGGCGTATCATCCTTATGACCATTATGTGGCGTTTGACCAGCTACAGATCAAAAAGGTCGCGGAGTTGGTGCAAGATATCACGGCAAGATACGACATCTCACCCAAAAACATCATCGGTCATTCAGACATGGCACCCTCGCGTAAAATAGATCCCGGTGCAAAGTTTCCTTGGGAGCAGCTATATAAACAATATGGTATCGGCGCTTGGTATGATGGCGCTGATAAGTTTGCGTTTATGGACATAGAAGCGTTTGCGGCAGCCACAAGACCTGAGATTAAGCAGCAGTTTCGTGATTATGGCTATCAGATCAATAATAGTGATGAGTGGGACAAGGCCAGTCGTGATGTCATTTATGCCTTTCAGTTGCACTTTCGACCGCATAACCCAACGGGTGAAATAGATTTAGAAACTTATGCTATTTTAAAGGCATTAAATAAGAAGTATGCTGATACCAACGATTTTTATTAACCCTTTCATGTCATCAATAACAAACGAGCTGTACAAGGAATTTTATGAGCACATTGTTTAGCGTAAATTTGAATAAATTGGCTTTAATCCGTAACTCTCGCGGTACTGACTACCCTAACCTGTTGACCTTTGTGAAGAAGCTGATTGACCTAGGTGTCAAAGGCTTTACCGTACACCCAAGACCTGATGAGCGTCATATCAGATACCAAGACGTCTATGATATCAGTGCATTCTTAAAGGACTATCCAGAGATTGAGTTCAATATCGAAGGCAACCCAAACGAGCAGTTTTTAAAGATTATCCGTGAAGTAAAACCGCATCAATGTACGCTTGTGCCAGACAGTGACGATCAGCTGACCTCTGATCATGGCTTTGATATCATTACCCATCATGAGTTTTTATCAATATTGAGCAAAGAGCTAGAAGCTTTCGGTACGCGCTGTGCGGTGTTTATCGACCCTGATATCGAACAGATCAAAGCCGTCATCGAAAGCGATGTACAGACGATCGAGATGTATACCGAAGAATGGGCGCGCGCTTACAGTAATGGTAAGAGCGATGACAATATTGATTTCGATGAGGTCAAGCAACGCTTTAGCGACTGTATCAATCTAGCCAATCAAAACGGTATCCGCGTCAATGCTGGTCATGATTTAAATTTGGATAATTTGGCTGATCTGCTCGCGCTTAGTGATATCGCTGAGGTGTCGATTGGTCATGCGTTTACGATTGAGTCGCTGGAACAAGGCATGGATAATGTGGTGCGTCAGTATTTAAAAATATGTGATTAAAAAGCATTAGCAGGAGTCAATATGAGTGACTTAACAGGTAAAGAGCAACAAAACGAGCTTGAGAAATATCTAGAAGAAAAAGCCAAGCAAGCGGAAGAAAAGGAGCAGGAAGCGAAACCGCTTTCTGCTTATGATGCTTGCGTACTAAAAGAAAGTGCGAAAATTCATGAGTTGATTACTGAGGCTCGGAAAGAAATTAAGAAATGATTTAGACGTTAACGATACAGATTTGCAAATATAAAATTTCAAACTGTCTATTTATGACCCAGCTCTTTTAACGCCGATAGCGCCTGCTCCGCCTTGTCATTCGATACAAATATATGGTCATGATAATAGGCAGCGATCACGTTGGCACTGATACCTTTTGAGGTCAATTTGGTTGACACTGCTGCGGTTAGACTTACGGTGTCTAGGCTTGAATGTACGGTTAAAGTAATTTGCTGAAAAACACCTTCGTAGTTCAAACCAGCTTCCTCGGCTTTATGCTTGGTTAATACTAAAGTTAGACCTTCTGGCTCCTTAAACGTAGCTATCGGTTCTAGGTGAAGATATTGTTCTAACTTATCAGCTACTGAGCAAAATACGAACGCTTCATCTACAAGCTCTGGCTGCATCGCATCGAATCAAGCAATTTACTTAAGTCTTTAATTCCTGCCATTTTCTTAGTCCTGAATTTATTTAACTCTAGTATTTGATACTGGTATTGAGTCGCTACCTAACTTTGTCAGGCTGTAAACAGTCGTCTTTGATAATCTAAAATTGCAGTGCAATTTTTTAACGCTTTTCAGGATTAGCTCTAAAAATTATCAAGCCTTAACAATCAAATCAGGCTGCTTATCCAACCTACGCACTTTTTTAATGTCATTAAATCAAGAGACAACATCAATTGTTATCCATACTTTATCTGCTTGACACTCATAAAGATATGGATTTTTCCATTCCGTATTAGACCCCATATCGTTGTCCGTAAGGTCAGAATAATCCATTGAGAACCCGCCTAGGGTTACCGTATCCCCAATCTCGAAACTGGCTTGCTTGTCCTCATCATATAAAGCAGATATATGATCGTTAAAAGACAAATGCTCAGTTTGAATAAGAATTAAATAGTCATCTATATAAAGACATTTGCCTTTTTTCTTGATTAAGCCGGTTATCGTATCGAAGTTATTTTCAGGGTGATTATCTTGTTCATTAGTTGACATCATATTGACGTTACCTCCTGCTGCTTCATCGTTATTCATTATTTTAAAACTTTCATCTAGCTCAAGGTTACTACTCTGGATGTCATTTAAGTTATTAGACGCCTCTGGCTGGCAAGCTACTAATAAAAGACTGGCTAATACGAGTACATATTTACGCATATTTTAACCTTAGAATCTAATATTTATTCGGCGGAATGCTGTTGCGATAACTCTGTATCAGTACGGATCGATTTGATATCAGGTATCTCATGACTGAACTTGCGACTAGGCCCAACTTCGCCTTTGGCAATCGTCGATGCTTGATTCAACGACGTGGATAGATCAGTGTAAAATTAATTACTCATTTTTATACGTCTCTTTTATTTGTTGGGTTAGCTTTGCAAGCTGGGTTTTTAGTCATCAATTATATTATTTTGACACTGATAAAAAAACCTATTTAAAGGATTTTCCTTGCAAGCTTAACAAAGCAGTACTTCGTTTTTACGGCTTTCAGGTTACGTTCACACTACCGACCTTTTAATTTGTAGAATCGAACCACGACAAATATCTGCAAGAACACGATGCCGCCGCTAGCCCCGACTGTAGTGATATCCTGCTAGTTTAGGCGAGTTGCGATGGCTAGGTTTTGGGGTGGCGACGCGAAGCAAGCGACGACCCAAACCGTAGCCAGCACCGCGCCCAGACTGGCAGATACAAGTGGAAGGCGGGAAATAGCTCACTTACTTATAAAAAATTCATACATCACCCAGCTCTTTTAACGCAGATAGCGCCTGCTCTGCCTTGTTATTCGATACAAATATATGATCATGATAATAGGCAGCGATCACATTGGCACTGATATCTTTTGAGGTCAATTTGGTGGATACTGCTGCGGTAAGACCTACCGCTGCTAAACTTGAATGTACCGTCAGAGTGATTTGCCGAAACGCGCCCTCGTACTGTAACCCCGCTTCATCAGCCTTATCTTTTGCCAAAACCAAAGTCAATCCTTCTGACTCCATAAGCTTAGCGCCAATGCGGGCTGCATCGAACCCAACAGCTCATTGATATCTGTAATTCCTGACATGGCCTAACTCCTGAATGTACTTAACCCTAGCATTCAATGCTGATGATAGGTATATTGCCACTTGATTGTCATAACAAGGATAAGCCATGTACACCCTATACGGTAATAAAATATCCGGAAATAGCTATAAAACGCGCCTAACTTGCGCGTTATTAAACATTGATTACCAATGGATTGAGGTCGATATATTGACGCAAGAAAGCCGACAAGAGGCATTCCTGCAAATCAATCCACTAGGTCAAGTACCCGTTTTATTAATCGAACCTGACGACTCATCTATTGATTGCAAACCTACCAAAATACTAGAGTCGAATGCGATCATCAGATATTTGGCGGACGGCTCATCACTTATTCCAAACGCTGCCATAAAATACGCAGAAATGTGGCAATGGTTACTCTATGAACAAACCGAAGTTCGACCTAATATAGCCTCTGTGCGTTTTATTAAAAAGTTCCAGAATATGATACCCAGTCGGTTGGCCGAATATCAGCAGAAGCTTGATAAGTCAAAAGACATTCTTAGTTATTTGAACGAACATTTTCAAAATAAAACCTATGTATTAGGAGATAATGTGAGTCTTGCGGATATCAGCTTATATGCCTATGCGCATAATGCGGAGGAAGGTGGGCTGGAGTTATTGCCTTATAAAAATTTACTCAATTGGCTTAAACGTATCGAATCACTACCCAACTTTGTGAAACTATAAAAAAAGGTGAGCTT
>NZ_JBQSVL010000002.1:0-97337 GCF_052376215.1 Psychrobacter sp. AOP7-B1-24 | reverse complement strand
CGTTTTTTAAATGCGGATGAGCTTAGATTTTGTTGGCTGAGTTATAATATTGGCCTTGTAAAAAGATAGTTCAATAAATAGTGATGCAACTGCTACGAAGACATCGCAAATTTTGCTATAATCACCGCGTATTAATTACCCCTGAAATGATTAACTGTTTTGCAGATTGACAGTGTTGTCACTGTTATCAAGCAAGGTTTTTTGCTGTTTATTCTAAAGCCCTATTTTCAAAGCTGTCATTTTAAGAGTTATTTTTAAAAACACTATTCAACCTTTAATTAGAGAGCGCTTTATGGCCTTAATTTCTTTACGTCAACTTCTAGACCATGCCGCTGAACACAGCTACGGTGTTCCTGCCTTTAACGTCAACAATCTAGAGCAGATGCGTGCAATCATGATGGCTGCAGATGCTTGTGACTCACCTGTGATTGTGCAAGCCAGCGCGGGCGCACGTAACTATGCAGGGTCGGCGTTTTTGCGTCATCTAATTATTGCTGCTATCGAAGAATGGCCGCATATTCCAGTCGTTATGCATCAAGATCATGGTATGTCAGCGGCTATCTGTCAACGCTCAATCCAGCTTGGCTTTTCATCAGTGATGATGGATGGCTCGCTTGGTGAAGATGGTAAAACGCCAATGGATTACGACTATAATGCCAATGTTACTCGCGAAGTTGTGAAAATGTCACATGCTTGCGGTGTGTCTGTAGAAGGCGAAATCGGTTGCTTGGGTAGTCTTGAGACTGGCATGGCAGGTGAGGAAGATGGCTCTGGTGCAGAAGGTGTGCTAGATCATGAGCAGCTACTGACCAGTGCTGATGAAGCTGAGCAGTTTGTTAAAGATACCAACGTCGATGCTCTTGCTATTGCCATTGGTACTAGCCATGGCGCTTATAAATTTACGCGTCCACCTACAGGTGATATCCTGTCCATTGAACGTGTTAAAGAGATTCATGCCCGTATTCCGAACACGCATTTGGTGATGCATGGTTCGTCATCAGTACCGCAAGAATGGCTCAAAGTCATCAATGAAAATGGCGGTAATATTGGTGAGACTTATGGTGTACCTGTTGAGCAAATCGTTGAAGCGATTAAGCATGGTGTACGTAAAGTGAATATTGATACGGATTTACGTTTGGCATCGACGGGTGCTATCCGTCAGTTTCTTGCAGAAAATCCTAGTGAGTTCGATCCACGTAAATATTTCAAAGCATCTATGGTTGCGATGTCAGATGTCTGTACCAACCGTTTTGAAGCCTTTGGTTCGGCTGGTCAGGCACATAAGATTCGTCCGTTAAGCCTTGAGGCTATGGTCGATTTTTATAAATAGTCTCTTAGGCGTTAAAATCGTGGCTAGACGCCATGGAGTAGAATCTTTGCCTTCATTGGCTGTGACAGGATAAGGGGTGGTAGATATGATTGGACTTATTACTGGACAGGTGCAGTACTTGATGGCACCAACTGCCTGTATCATGACGGCCTCTGGTGTCGGTTATGATATCGAGCTACCACTGCCTTCATTTTGTCAGCTGCATCTCAATGAGCAAGCAAGTATTTGGACGCATTTTCATGTACGTGAAGATGCGCAATTGCTTTATGGTTTTGTCGATAGAAAAGAGCGTGATGTCTTTCGCCAGTTGATTAAAATCAATGGGGTTGGCGCTAAAATGGCATTAGCAATGTTGTCTGCGATGTCAGCTGCTGAGCTCAAAATGCATGTTGAGCAGGATTCAGAGACAGCCTTGACTCGTATTCCAGGTATCGGTAAAAAAACAGCGCAACGTTTGCTGATTGAGCTAAAAGACAAACTGAAAGATATCGAAGTTGATAACAGCAATTTAGAGTTTGCGACTGAGCCTGCCGCTGTGTCTCACGAAGGTAATATCATTGCTGAAGTTGAGGGAGCATTGATAAGTTTGGGCTACAAAGAAAAAGAAGCTCAGCAAGCGATTAAAGCTGCCAAAAGCAACGGTGAAACATTTACAGACACGCAAGGATTATTAAAGGCCACATTGCAGCAGCTATCAACGTTTAAATAATCTTAGTCGTTATTGCTATTCATTGTTACATCTCATTGCTACATCAACACATATCGAATAAATAAGCGACATTGATTGTCGCTTATTTTCGTTTTAGCAGATAACTCTTGATGTTTTGCATGACTTATAGATAGCCTTTGGTTATGCTATTTATTAACTAACTTCTTAATATAATGAAAAATTTATGATGCAAGATCGTTTGATTAATCCGCTAGAAGGAGTGGGGGATTCGCCTGACTCTAATATTCGTCCGGCATTATTGGCTGAATACATTGGTCAGCCAGTCGTCCGTGAGCAGATGGAAGTGTTTATTGGTGCTGCAAGAGGCCGTAATGAACCATTAGATCATACGCTTATTTTTGGTCCACCGGGTTTGGGTAAAACGACCCTTGCCAATATTATTGCTCGTGAAATGGGTGGTAATCTGCGTTCGACCTCGGGACCTGTGCTTGAGCGTCCAGGAGATCTGGCTGCCATGCTGACCAATCTAGAGGAAGGAGACGTACTTTTCATCGATGAGATTCATCGGCTGAGCTCAGTCATTGAAGAGATACTCTATCCAGCGATGGAAGATTTTCAGTTAGATATTATGATTGGTGAAGGACCGGCAGCTCGTTCTATCAAGCTTGACTTACCACCATTCACGCTAGTGGCAGCGACGACCAGAGCAGGGTTATTGACATCGCCACTGCGAGATCGTTTTGGTATCGTCCAGCGACTCGAATTTTATAATATTGCTGATTTGACGACGATTGTTAGTCGAGCAGCACGCTTGATGCGTGTACCGATGAGTGAAGATGGTGCTGTGGAAATTGCTCGCCGTGCGCGTGGTACACCAAGAATTGCCAATCGTTTATTACGCCGTGTGCGTGATTATGCTGAGGTTAAAGGCGATGGCAGTATCAACGGTCAGATAGCGGGTAGCGCGTTAGATATGCTAGCAGTAGATAGACGAGGGCTTGATCATTTAGATAGGCGTTATATTGAGATATTACATGAGCGCTTTGATTGTGGCCCTGCAGGAGTTGAAGCAGTGGCAGCGGCAATGGCTGAGGACAGAGGGACGCTTGAGGATGTGATTGAGCCGTACCTCATTCAACAAGGTTATGTATTGCGTACCGCACGGGGTCGCGTATTGACGCAGATGGCTATTGATCAGATGTTATAAATCATTTCGAAAACAAAGCCCTTAATGGTTGATATATAAACCATTAGGGGCTTTTGTTTTTGTAGGATCATTTTTAGAGCATATCAATAGATATAGGGTGTATAGGGTGTGTTGAACATTCAAATATTAGGGCTGCTGATTGCTAAAATTGCACTAAACTAGGAGCAAGCCGACGATAATGTCGAGACCTTAATTAGGCTTGTAACAACGTTTGGAGTGATTTTAGCATCAGCCTTTTAGGGCAGTACTCTTTTTTGCCAATATATGGCGAAATTGTTTAACCTAGAATGACTAGGCATCAAAAATTTCACTGCATATTGTCTAAAAAATAGTCACTGCCAGCACCACATTTGAATGTTCAACACGCCCTAGTCATTCTAAAAAATATCTAAAGTATTACTAGGCCAAGACGCGCCAAATGATTGCTAATATCGCCATGATATAAAATAAAGGAGACAGCCAGCCAACGACTTGGGTGGCAATAGCAATACTTAGTCCAAACCCTGCCAGTGCCATCCAGTCGCGGCGGCGATCATTCAGCATATCAGCACGAATTTGCTGTATTTCACGTAGTTGACTGTCTTGACGTGATCCTTGTGAAGCAAGGCTTTGTAATCCTTGATCCAGTAATTTAGGAATATCCGTGGTCGATAGTAGTATCTCAGGTAATTGCTGGCGTAGCTGCTGTAAATTACGCATCGGATCAAGTTGCTCTTTTATCCAACTGCTTAGTATTGGTTTGGCAAGTGACCAAATATCAAGATCAGGGTATAAGTCACGACCCAGTCCTTCTACATGTACCAGCGTTTTGAGCAATAGCATCAGCTGCGGTGGAATGCTCATATGATGGCGACGGGCGATATCTAAAATCTGCATCAACACCCCAGCAAAGTCGATATCATTGATGGATTTTTTGAGCATTGGACCGACAGTGCGCTTCATATCGCGCATGAGTGCATGCTTGTCGGCGCTTGGTGGAATCCAGCCAGCTCGGCTCACAATATCAACCATAGCGGTAAAGTTATCATTCATAACAGCTAGCAGCATTCGCGCGACGATGAGCTGATCGTCTTTTGATAAGGTGCCCATAATGGCACAATCAAGACCGATATAGCGGGGCTCATGACCTAAATCAACTGCTGGCGCATCAGCACTCATTGTAGTAAGTGAGGGTGTTTCTACAAACACATTGCCCGGATGCATGTCAGCATGAAAGAAATTATCACGAAAGACTTGAGTGAAAAATATGGTTAGCCCTTTTTTGGCTAATGCAGCTCGGTCATAGCCCAATTTATCAAACACTTCAATTTGCGAAATGGGAACGCCTTGAATACGCTCCATCACCATCACGTTTTTGGCAGCATCATAAACTTCTGGCACATACATTAATGCAGAACCCAGAAAGTTATTACGCATTTGGGTTGTGTTGTCGGCTTCGAGGGTTAAATCTAGCTCGTTGAGCATGACTTGACGATAGTCTTCGACGATATCGATGATATGTACCGCTCGTGCGGCTTCAATACGAGCCGATGCCCAATTGGCCAGCTCACGGAGCAATTCAAAGTCAGTCACAATAGTCGTGCGAATATTTGGGCGTACCACTTTTACGACCACTTCACGGCCATCATACATAGCGGCGGTATGTACTTGGGCGATAGACGCCGCTGCTAATGGCTTTACATCAAAACGGGAAAATAAGTTTTCAATAGATTGACCCAGACCGTGTTTACTATCTTGGATTTGTGCAATAGCAACATCTGCGTCAAAAGGCTTGACCTTATCCTGTAGCTGAACCAATTGTTCGATAATCTCAGGTGGCACTAGGTCACGACGGGTTGAGAGCAGTTGCCCCAGTTTCAAAAACAACGTACCCATATCTTCTATGGCATATTTAATAGCATTTGGCTGATGTTTTTTGCCCCAAGCGGCTGGATGTATACGGATTAAACGTGCCAACGGTTGCAGTTGCGGCGCTTCTTCGATAGCGAGGTGCGTGTCGATGCGATAGGTTGCGGCGATACGCCAAAGCTCAAATAAACGGGCGCGATGAGATAGTAGCATGAGGTATGGGTACTCTAGAAAAATTTAGAAATAAGATAAGCACAGCGTTTGTCTACAAATAATACAGTCAAACATAACGTCTGTTTATCCATTCAATATACTATTGATGAACTGAGATGCTATTGATGAAACGAGTTATTAAGTAAGCGAGCCTGTTCATCTTTGATAGCGGCCAGTTTGGCTTCCTCGCGTTCGACATCTGCGCGCAGCTTTAATAACTGCTGCTTGAGATCATTCAGCTCTGTCGTTGCAACTGGATCAGGTGTAGCATTACCCGCTACATCATTGGCCCAGTCACTGACATCATCAAAGGCACGTTTGGCATTATGTCGCCAACTGCCTTTTAACTGCGAAATGAGCAGATGTAACTGGCTTGCCATTGGCTTACCAATGAGTGGTTCGAGCTGACCTGCAACATCAGGATCAAATCCTGCAACCAATTGTTTGAGCTGCATTAACACTTTATAGTCACCAGCGATAGGTAAATTACCTTCCGTACCACGCATCAGGTTGAGCAATTGAGCAGGATTATCCACGGTAATGGTACAGTCTGGATGGCTGTGACCCATACGTGCGCTTTCCATATGGGCCGCTTCACGCTCATTCATTTGCCCACTTGGCTCAAACAAGCTGTCGGTAGTTACTGGCTCAAAACGCAGGTGCTCATCAGTAAACAGCACATCTAGATGAATTTCGGGCATGCCTATATTTAGCCGTAACACTTTTCCAGCGAGCGGTGCTAGACCTGATTTGGTAATTTCGTCGCTTGCAATGGCAAGGTTAATCAGTTTTTCGGCACCAGCCAAAAGTAAGACCGTTAACATATGTCTCTCGCATATTTGATTGAGCGTCTTTAATAAGGCGCATCGTTAATTTGGATTAGTGGCTCATTTATCACGACTGTTAGATGTGGCCAGGTTACCCCTTATCACCAAGGTATTGTCGTTACGCTTTAAAGCCACGATGTACGGCAACGATACCAGCAGTTAAGTTGTGATAATCACAATTTTCAAAGCCCGCTTGTTGCATCATTTGCTTTAGTGTCTGCTGATCAGGGTGCATACGAATCGATTCAGCCAAGTATTGATAGCTTTCAGAATCGTTGGCGATCAGTTTGCCCATAATAGGTAAAGCGGTAAATGAATATAAATCATAGGCTTTAGATAATGGCTCAAACACTGGCTTTGAGAATTCTAGAATCAATAAACGACCACCTGGCTTAAGCACGCGATACATGGATTTCAGTGCTGCATCTTTATCCGTGACATTACGTAGACCAAAGCTAATAGTAATCAAGTCAAAGCTGTTGTCATCAAACGGTGCCAATGTTTCAGCATTTGCCAGTACGAAATCCACGTTATTACAGCCAGCATTAATGAGACGCTCGCGACCTACTTCTAGCATTGCCGCGTTTATATCTGATAATACAACATGACCATTTCGACCGACTTCACGGCTAAACACTTTGGCCAAGTCACCCGTGCCACCTGCGATGTCTAATACATGTTGCCCCGCACGAACACCTGATAAACTAATCGCATAACGCTTCCATAGGCGATGAATACCAAATGACATTAAGTCATTCATGATGTCGTATTTTTTGGCGACAGAGGTAAATACATCTGCAACACGTGCTTGTTTTTCTGCTTTATTGACTGTTTTATAACCAAAATGTGTTTCTTCATTGCCATCAGTATCAGGCGTGTGCGGATTATTGATGTCGTCACGTTGATTAAAAAGAGTTTGCTTGGCAGTTTGTGTATTTTCGTTATCTACGCTGTTAATTGTATTGTTGTTTGGCATGGTGGTTTGTTGACCTTGTGGTGTTCCAGTTGGTAAGTCTTGGACTTGTGTGAAGTCATTCGTACTTGCAATATGATTGCTGTCTTCTACAGTCGTTTGTCGTGCTTGCACTTGAGCCGTTATATTTTGATTGTGTGTGATACTGTCTTTTACCAATTTATCTTGTAAATGACCGTTGGTGGTGGATTTTTTGTCGAGATGAGCGTTGTTGTTTGCAGTATCGTTCATAGTGTTGTCCTGTTATTCATTTTTATGATTATTTTTTGAAAAGTTATAAAGTAGTGATAAGTTAAGCGTACTATAATCGCTATGATACACCAAACGTCATTGGCTTACCGCCATTATCCACATCATGAACTTGGTCAATAATTATCAGTTCACGCTCACAAAATGGCTCAATAAAATCACTCACACTTTTGAGAGGTTTCATGGCTTTGAACCCTGTATCAATAAAGTCGTAAAGTGGTTGGAAGTTATAGCGATATGCTGTGCCTTTAGCCAGTGCAAACGCTTTTTTTAGCATGAATGAGTTTAGGTGTTTGTCAGTGCGATAGCAGACTTCTTTCAGATTACTAATCTGCACTCGGCGCTCCTCCGCTTCATCGACAGCGCGATAGGCGGCAAGCATGTTATCCTCATTGACTGGCAAGTTTTCACTAAGCAACCACTGAGCCAAGTGCAAGTCTAGCTCAATCGCTAAAATTGCTGCATGGATACCCATACTACCAGCCTCTAAAGCAGATTCTTTGGCTAGGCGCTCAAGTTTTTGGGCTTTAGGAAGAATTCGTTCCAATTGTTTCGCCAGTAGCTTGAATTCATCACCGCCATACAACTGCGTCAAGAAGTAATCTGCCATCAGTTGGTTTTTTGGTTGTTCAAATAGGTCGCTGTGCGTGTGTTTAAGACGCTGTTGTTGCCATGATTGTACGTCTTTAAGTTTGATGTCTAAAGCTTTGTCTTGATGGTGGGGAAGTGCCCAGAAACGGGTTAAATGTTGTTGTAGGTCGGCTAAAGCGGCCATGTTAATAAATCCTATAAAAAGTAAATAATTTTATCAAATTGTTGAAGAAATAGTGTAATAGACTGCTTATAACTGCTTTATAAGTAATGCTGGTTTTTAAGATGCTAAGACAAAGTGTGGAGACTGTTCTCAGATAGCCTCGTAGATTGTGTTCACCTTAAAAGAAAATAAACTAGAATACAAATGTCAAACTGTTACATAGCAGCGTCATTGACTGGATTGGTTGAATGCTATGATTAAAATGATGTATTTTCAATCAGAGGATAATTTTAATTATGAGTAAAAAAAAGAGTAAATCTGATTCAGTAGCCCCAGAGCCAGTCAGCGCACAATTTAGTGATAAAATGGTCGAACAGCGTTTAACGCCCAACCCACTGAGCCAGTTTTCTATGGATGAAGATGGGCTGAGATTAGCATTAGTTACAGCCCAGTATGCTCTGCGTGCAACACGGCAACGAACACCGAAAACCACCAATAAACCAACAGGACTGTTGGTGTTAGTCAATGGGATGGAGCAGGCAGGCAAAGGAACTGCGGTTAAGCAACTGCGGCAATGGGTTGATCCTAGACTGCTAAAGGTTGAGGCGACCATTGGTTCTTGTCCATTAAACCATCAACCAATGTGGCAAGCGTATACCAAATCCATGCCACGTCATGGTGATGTTATGGTTTATTTTGGCAATTGGTACGCTGACTTACTCTACAGCGCCATGCGTCTGGCAATGTCAGATGACAAAGACGATACTGAGTCAGTAAATAATAGCGTATTTCCTATTGCGACATGGCAAGCATATTTAGAACAGCAACTGGCTAAGCTACAAGTGTTTGAACAGGATCTTATTGCCAATCAAACAAGGTTATTAAAATGTTGGTTTCATGTCGATATCGAAACATTACAATCGCGGCTTCATGACAAAAAGGCTGATCCTCATTTTTTGTATCAAATTGACTGGAATAGCCAGAAAGTTATTGAAAAATTCAATGAAGTAGCAGTGACCTTATTACGTCAGCAAGACGACTGGATCATCATTGACGGTGATGATAAATCACAAGCGGCAGATCATTTTTGTCATCAAGTGCTGCATGCAATGCAGACAGCATTAGTGAGTAGTGCCGTCAATGTAGATAAAACAGCTGAAGAACAAGTGTTTGAGTCTGTAAAAATACCTAAGCAGTTGACGAATATAAAAGAAGAGGATGTAGATAAGTCTGACTATCGTAAGTTGCTGGCAGAGAAGCAAGCTTGTCTCGCTGAGTTATTGCGCGCGCGCAAAGGTCGTCACGTTGTATTTGCCTTTGAAGGCATGGACGCTGCTGGCAAGGGTGGGGCAATCAAAAGGTTGGTAGCGCCGCTTGACCCACGTGAATACCAAATTTATAACATTAGTGCACCGATGCTGTATGAATTGCAACATCCTTATCTATGGCGTTTTTGGACAAGGTTGCCTGATGAGCAGACTGACCGAATCAGTCGTATCGCCATCTTTGATCGTACTTGGTATGGACGCGTGTTGGTTGAGCGTATCGAAGGGTTTTCGACTAGTGAGGAGTGGCAACGCGCTTATGATGAAATCAATCGTTTTGAGGCAGATTTGACCGATTCAGGAGCGATCGTTATCAAGTACTGGTTGGCAATTGATAAAAAAGAGCAGTTGAAACGTTTTGAGGAACGCCAAGAAACACCGCATAAGCAGTTTAAGCTGACGGACGATGACTGGCGTAATCGTGATAAATGGTCGGACTATGTACAGGCTGCAGCGGATATGCTAGCGCGCACTGACAGCGAAAACGCACCTTGGTGTGTCATCGCTACTAATGAAAAACGTCAAGCACGTCTGGATGTGTTGGATCACGCTATTGAGCAACTATCGGCAAGGTATGATAGTTAACCTTTGATTATATGAGTGACTGAAACTTTTTATTTGTAATTTTAATGTTTATACAAAAATAGTATAATAGGCTGTTGAAAGGTAATGTTAATTGAATATGACCTTGGCAGTTACAAATCTCGCAATATCATCATGCATTATGCGCTTATATTTAATATAATAGGCGCCTAATGTTTTCTGCTATATATAATATGCTATAGCAAATAGGGCTCTATAGTTGTTCTACGCGCCTTAGTGTTACTATGGTCACAATAAAATATCAAAGCCGCAAGATGCTGTAATCAGACGATTTAGCAATATTACTTGCGGCTTTGTGACATGTTGAGAGATGTGTTTTACCTGAAATTAGTTTGTAATTTTTAATAAGGTAGAACCTGTCAATGAGATAGAACATGATTCAGCAGTCAATCGCTTCCGGTCAATGTATCAGCCGTACTATTGAAAATATCGTTGTTTAGGCCATTACTTAAATCACTACTTATCAAGTACATCATGCGTTTTATAGACGTTACCACCATGCTAAATACTATAGCTATAGTAGTATTTAGCATTAAAGTACAATGTCATTAACCGCATATAATTTCAATCAGCTTACGCAGGACGTATTAACGTATGGGTATTAGCAGTAGTTCTACAGAGTCAGTCAAATCAGTCGGCTCTATGAGAATAAATATATTTTTTGCCATTGTACTGATTGCGATGACCGCCTATTTTACGTGGTGGGGTCTAGACTACACAATGCATCAACAAACGACGCTATTTATTGTAGCGACCGCTTTTGGTGTCTTTATGGCATTCAATATAGGTGGGAATGATGTCGCCAACTCCTTTGGTACCTCGGTAGGTGCAGGCACATTAACCATTCCTCAGGCGTTGGGCATTGCTGCAATATTTGAAGTGTCAGGTGCTGTACTGGCAGGTGGCGAAGTTACTGATACGATCAGAAAAGGTATCGTTGATCTAGATGGTCTGACAGTGACACCCAATCAGTTTATTTATGTCATGCTCTCAGCTTTAATCGCCGCTGCATTTTGGTTATTGTTTGCCACCAAAAAAGGCTTACCGGTTTCGACCACTCATTCTATTATCGGTGGTGTTGTTGGTAGCTCTATCGTACTGGGTATCACATTGGGTGGTACGGAAATGGCGTTATCAACAGTGAGTTGGGGGACTGTTGGCACGATCGCTATTTCTTGGGTGCTATCACCGTTGCTAGGTGGCGTATTATCTTACCTGTTATACGGACAGATTAAGAAGAATATCATCGAGTATAATGATCGAACAGAAGCACATCTTGCGATTCTTAAAAGCAATAAAAAAACCTTAAAGCAAAACCATAAAGAGTTTTTGGAAGGTCTAACAGAATCAGAACAACTGGCTTATACGTCGGCGATGCTACGTGATCAGGAGATCTATAAAGATGATGATTGTGTGATAGAGGATTTAGAGACAGATTATTACAAACAGCTTTATGAGATTGAGAACGAGCGCACCAGTCTTGATACGCTAAAAGCACTTAAGCAGTGGGTACCTATTATTGCCGCTGGTGGTGGTGCCGTAATGACTTCTCTCGTTGTCTTTAAAGGTCTCAAAAACGTCAATAATGGTATGACGACGCTACAGGGTTTCTTAATCATGGGAATGATAGCGGCGCTAGTGTGGCTAGCGACCTTTATTTATACCAAAAGCATTCGCGGAAAACATAAAGAAGATTTGACCAAAGCAACATTTATTATGTTTAGCTGGATGCAAGTTTTTACTGCATCAGCTTTTGCTTTCAGCCATGGCTCAAACGATATTGCTAATGCTGTTGGTCCTTTTGCCGCGATTATGGATGTGATTCGTACTAACAGTATTGCAACAGAAGCGGCAGTGCCACCAGCGGTTATGCTAACTTTTGGGGTATCACTTATTGTTGGTCTTTGGTTTATCGGTAAAGAAGTTATTCAAACAGTGGGTACAAATTTAGCAAAAATGCATCCTGCATCCGGCTTTTCAGCTGAGTTGGCTGCTGCTGCTGTCGTTATGGGTGCATCAACCATGGGGCTACCTGTATCTAGTACACATACGCTAGTCGGTGCGGTACTGGGTATTGGTATCGTCAATAGAGATACCAACTGGAAGTTGATGAAACCTATTGGTTTGGCATGGGTTGTGACACTTCCCGCAGCGGCAAGCATGTCGGCTATCAGTTATGTTGTATTGAGCAACATTTTTTGATGTGTCTCTAATGTTTTCTTTTAGGGCGTGTCCTCATTTTTAACCTATTTAGATGTCTATTGATTGAATTGATGACACGCCCTAGTTAGTAAGCGCGCCTTTATAACTGAGTTCAACACAACAAAAAACGCTTATCAGCATCCATGCCGATAAGCGTTTTTTATGTTAGATATAGGTTTAATCAGTACCAAACTGTTGGCGTTTTTTGGCAAAGAATCTGTCTAAGCGATCCATTGCATCTTCTAAGTCATGCAGATTGGGTAGGAAGACTAAGCGAAAGTGATCAGGCTTGTCCCAATTGAATCCCGTGCCTTGTACCATTAAGACATTTTCATCAATCAGCAAGTCCATCATAAAATTCATGTCATCCATGATGGGATAAACTTCTGGATCCATCTTTGGGAAACAGTAAAATGCGCCTTGTGGCATCGTGCACGAAATACCTTTAATCGCATTGAGACGTGTGACGGCCATCTCGCGCTGCTTATACAAGCGACCTGTTTTAGACGTTAAGTCTTTCATACTTTGGTGGCCACCCATCGCTGTTTGGATGGCGTATTGCCCTTGAACATTAGAGCATAAGCGCATAGATGCTAGCATGTCCAAGCCTTCTATAAAGTCAGTAGCATGTTGTTTTCGACCTGATACCATCATCCAACCTGCACGGAACCCAGCGATACGGTGCGACTTTGACAAGCCGTTGTACGATAGAACCAGTACGTCATCCGTCAAAGTACTCATTGGTGTGTGTGCAGTGTCATCATAGAGAATACGGTCATAAATCTCATCAGCCATGATGATTAGATCGTGCTCTTTAGCAACTTCTATAATTTGTAATAGTAGCTCGTCGCTATAAAGCGCACCAGTTGGGTTATTAGGATTGATAACCACAATACCTTTTGTCTTGCTGGTAATTTTCGATTTGATATCCTCTATATCAGGGTGCCAGTTATCGTTTTCATTACAGCGATAATGTACTGCTGTACCACCAGATAGGTTGGCTGCCGCTGTCCAGAGCGGGTAGTCTGGCATTGGAATGAGCACTTCATCACCATCGTTCATCAACGCTTGCATAGTCATGACAATCAGCTCAGAGACACCATTACCCAAATATACATCACGGACATCAACTGCCGATAGAAGCCCTTTTGATTGATAGTATTGTAGTACCGCTTTACGCGCAGAAAAAATTCCTTGCGAGTCTGAATACCCGGTTGCGTCTGGCAAATTCATCGCCACATCACGCAAAATCTCATGCGGTGCTTCTAGACCGAACGGTGCTGGGTTGCCGACATTTAGCTTCAATATACGCTTACCTTCCGCTTCCATTCTATTTGCAGTCTGTAGTAGAGGACCGCGAATGTCGTAGCAGACATTTTGTAATTTATCGGATTTTTTTATTGTATTCATAGAGGAACCACTCATAGGGCTGTTTGGTGAGTTGATATGTGCTGTATTTGGTTTGCTCTCACTTTCTTTATCAGGTTGTGTATGTATAGGCTGCGTAGTATCTGTCTCATCGCTCTTACCTGACACACTGGCTGTCGTATTTTTAGTGGTGCTTGTTTCGTTTTGAAGGTCACCGCGCAGCAGGTAGCCTTCGCTACAGCCCAAGATGCGAGCTAACGTTGGTAACTTAGATGAGACGATACCATTGGTGCCACGCTCCCAATTAGAGATAGCACCGCGACTGACTTTTGCACCTGCTGCTGTCATGGCTTGTGCTAACTGTTCAGCCGTAAAGCCTTTGTCACGGCGCAGCTGCACCAGTCGTTCGGCTTGTGTGCCTTTATTTTTCTCGCTAGCCATAATCAGTTAAGCCTTTATTTATCAGTAGGTTTGTCATAAGGAGGTTACTTTAATTCAATAATAATACTTATCTCCTAATGCAAGATATTATTGCATAAATAGCTGCTATGCAAGTTTTTTTAAGGGTGTTTACAAAATGAAAGAAAAACTTGCATTTCAGTTTGTTTACTATGCTTTTATTCTGAAAAGTCACATAACCATGCATGACTAATTTCTTTGCCTATACAATATTATTGTAATGTATGTCTTGAATATTGGGTCAGCAATCAATAGATAGGGCACATCGTTATTTATAATAATGTGGCGATAAAACTTGATTAATAGCCAAATAGAAAACCGGATAATACCTATTTAAGTAAGGACAAGCTATGCAAGACAATCAACTTAGCAAAGAAGAAATTAGCCAATTAACCGAAGCTGATTGGAAAGAGCGTTTGAGTGCTGATGAGTACCATGTAATGCGTGAGAAGGGTACAGAACGTCCATTCACAGGTGTCTATAATGATGCAGAGGATGAAGGTGTTTACCGCTGTAAAGGGTGCGGCGCCAGCTTGTTTGACTCAAGCAGTAAATTCAATGCTGGTTGCGGTTGGCCAAGTTTTGACCAAGGAATCGAGAACAGTGCTATTGACGAGCATGTCGATCATTCATTGGGTATGACTCGTACAGAGGTGACTTGTAGTAACTGCGGGGCGCACTTGGGTCATGTGTTCCCTGATGGGCCTAGCGAGACGACTGGCATGCGTTATTGCATCAACTCAGTCTCTATCGATTTGGACAAATCTGAGAAATAATGACTAAGGTGTGTCCTCATTTTAAAAATGGTGATAAAAATGAGATAAATTGTAGTCAAACAAGGAAAATAGCGCAGATAATATCGAGATATTAGTCAGCTATTTGACGCCGTTTGGCAAGATTTAGCCATTTTTAGCCCATTGAGATGGCTATCGATTGAATTGAGGACACGCCCTAAGTAGCCAGCTATTTAGGTAAGCTTAGAAGGATAAAAAGGAGGCGTCAGGCTTCCTTTTTAGTTGAAGAATTTGGTAAGGTTTAAAAACACTAATAACTCAATCAATTTAAGGATGAATAATGAGCAATATTTATGATTTTACTGCTAAGTGCATGGATGGTACGACGCAAGCGTTTACTGATTATAAAGGTCGGGTGTTATTAATCGTCAATACTGCCAGTAAATGTGGGTTCACCCCGCAGTTTGAAGGACTAGAGGCGCTATACCAACAGTATAAAGATCAAGGATTAATCGTTATCGGCTTTCCTTGTAACCAATTTGGTAGCCAAGATCCTGGTAGTAATGATGAGATTGGTGCATTCTGTCAAAAAAACTATGGTGTTAGCTTTCCTATGATGGAAAAGGTTGACGTTAATGGAGAGAGCGCTCACCCATTATTTAAGTGGCTAAAAGCCCAAAAAGGCGGCTTACTAACAGACGGAATAAAATGGAACTTCACCAAGTTTTTGGTTGGTACAGATGGTCAAGTCATTGACCGCTACGCACCAACGACTAAGCCCGCCGCGCTAAAATCAGACATCGAACAGGCATTGGCAAAAGATTGAGGTCTTTATTGCTTTTAAATTGAACCGACTATAGTGTTAAAGAATATTGGTTTTTTATTAAAATATAAAACCAATAAAAACATAGGTTTATTTATATGGTTGATAAAAACGCAAAAAATATGTCAAAAAGTCAAAAATACTGTTTGACAGCCATGTGTAAATCTATATAATACACATCCACAGCAGCAGAGCTTAGTGACAAACTTAGAGCTCAGTTGATGTTGAATGAATTGCATAGCAATTATTCGAAGGGTGATTAGCTCAGTTGGTAGAGCGTCTGCCTTACACGCAGAATGTCGGCGGTTCGAATCCGTCATCACCCACCACTTATTTAGCGAAGTGGATCTCTTCATAAAGGTGAAATGCTAAAGACGACCTAAGCAGCGGTAGTTCAGTTGGTTAGAATGCCGGCCTGTCACGCCGGAGGTCGCGGGTTCGAGTCCCGTCCGCTGCGCCATATTTAGTAAAAAGCTAAAACGAATTTAGACTTACGATTTTAAGCAAGTTTCGCCTCAAATAATTAGATTGTTTGAGGTTTTTTTGTGTCTACTGTTTCTGCTTAACTTCTTTTCTTGTGTGGCTCTTTTCTTCTTCAAACTCTTTTAATATATATCTACGATATTAGTAGTTAGCCTTGAGCATTTGAATTGGCATGGTGTTTTGCCTACAAAAAACCGCCCTTAATCAAAGGCGGTTTTTTTTAGCTTACTATCAGACAGCATTTGTAGCTTAGTCTTGTAGATAGCTTAATAGACGCATAAATTCAACGTACATCCACACTAGAGTGGCAAGGATGCCAATGCTGAATAGCCATTCGTAGTCTTCTGAGATACCCATTGCCACACCACGGTCAATATTATCAAAATCTAATAATAACGTGAAAGAGGCGATAACAATGACAAACAAGCTAAAGCCAATAGCAATCACGCCACCTTCAAACAAGAAAGGAAGGCTAGAACCAAACGCTAAAGAAAGTACCCACTGAGCCACATAGACCAGCATAATTGCAAGAATTGCTGAGGTTACGATTGAGCGGAACTTTTGTGTGACCTTAACCAGTCCCGAACGATATAGACCTAGCATCACGGCAGCTGTGACAAAAGTTGCACACATCGCCGTTACTGGCACGCTTGGGTACATTCTCATAAAGAACAATGAGATGCCGCCCAAAAATATACCTTCTAGTAATGCGTAAGGCACGGCTAAAGTTTTGGCTTTTTGTGGTTTGAAGGTGATAACAAAAGCAAGTACAGTTGCAGCAATCATGCTACCAAAGGCTGCCATCGTAATAAAGCCCTGCGACAGACCTGCCATAAGTGCATAAAAGAAAAAACCTACACCAGTAATAGCTGATAGCCCAAGTAGTAGACTGGTCTTCTGAATCACGCCCTTGACCGTCATTGGATTCCCACCGATCGCAAGTTCTGCGCGACTGACAATAGGATTGGCCATATATATGTCCTTAATAATAAAATATAAATAATTTAGATAACCGTTACTCTAGCAAAATCGCTATTATTGTCAACTGTGTTTACGTGACAGCCATCAGGGCTCGTAACACTTTGGAGGTGATTATTGAGTTATAATAAAGCGGTCTATATCGCTAAACAAACACGTCTAAGAGTAACGTATAATATATCCTATATGGGGCCGCTTACGACAGTTAACAACGATAATTTATAAACATGCTAGTCTAAGTGCCATTTTATCGCTATTATTGTTTAGTATCCTATCGCTATACCGAGTCGTTTTATGGAAAACTCAGCGCAGTCAGAAAGATTGCCACACTTACATGAATCAGAGCTGTTTCACGCTATCAAAAATCCTGCTTTTAGGCGTATTGGCTTGATGGGCCGTGCAGGAAAACGCAGTGTCACTCAAAGTCTGGTACAGATTGCTCAAACCATAAATGATATGAATCTCACATTGATTATGGATGTAAAAACAGCCAATTTGCCTACTCTGAATCTGACTGAGATTGAAAAAGTCAAAATCGTCAAGCGTAGCTTAATCGGTGAGATTTGTGATTTGGTCATTGTCGTTGGTGGTGATGGTTCGATATTACATGCCGCTGAAGCATTGGCACGTTACCGTGTTCCTGTATTAGGTGTAAACCGTGGTCGTCTCGGATTTTTAGCAGATGTAAAGCCTGATGAGGCAGCGTTTAAGCTACGCCAAGTCTTGATGGGTGATTACCAACTAGATCATCGGTTTCTATTGACGATGGAGATACGAGAAGGGCGTAAGGTCATCCATGAAGATATGGCGCTCAATGATATCGTACTGCATGCTGGAAAATCAGTTCATATGATTGATTTTCAAATGAAAATTGATGGTCAAGATGTATATAGGCAGCATAGTGATGGCTTGATAGCAGCGACACCAACCGGTTCAACAGCCTATGCATTGTCTGGTGGTGGCCCGATCATTCATCCGAGTATGGATGCCATCTGTTTGGTTCCTATGCATCCACATACTTTGTCGAGTCGGCCGATTGTAGTGAGCGGTAATAGTGAAGTGTGTATTCGTATTCACGAAGACAATCGCACTCAGCCGATGGTCAGTGCAGATGGTAAGCCAAGTGTACCACTTGAGCAAGAACAGCGTCTCTATATTCGTAAACATCCTGACAAGCTCACGTTATTACATCCACCGGGGTTCGATTTTTATGAAGCTTGTCGTACAAAGCTACACTGGAACGTCCATGCCGAAGAGTTCAGTCTCGATGTTGATGATGATATTATGGATGATGAATAAGCGAGAAATTTATATAAAGAACATAACAAAAAATGGTAGTGGAGAGTGGTTAAGATGGACAAACAAACGATATTGACAAGTTTGACGCCAGAAGTGGTTGATAAGTTTCGCATGGCAATTGAGTTGGGTAAATGGCCTGATGGTCGAAAATTGACAGCTGAACAGCGTGAAACCTGCATGCAGGCGGTGATGGTCTGGGAGCATGAACATCTACCGCCTGCTGAACGTACAGGCTATATTCATAAGCCAGTAAAAGACAATGGCTCCATCGTTGGAGAAGAGTGCGATGTTGAGCATGAGCATCATTACCCCAATATGCCTAATCCTAAAGGTGCGGTGCAACCTGTTAAGTTTCATAATAAATAAGCATCTATTATTGTAGGCCGCAATAAAAAAGCCACGCTATATTTAGCGTGGCTTTTTTATTATCTGATCGGTCATTAAAGCGCAGTGGTATCAACGCTTGGACGGGGTGTTAATGGGTTTTTTTGCATCAAAAACCCTTGCCAACCCCAATGCAAAAAGTTACGGATATTGGCGTGATCGGTACCGTTAGGTGTTGCTTGAACTTTGGCATAATGCTCGCCGAATAGTTTTAGCGTATCCAATTGATCAAGGCCATGGTGCTTAGCAAAGCCAAAAATCTTTGCACTACCTTCATTTTCACCAGCTGCATTATGGACCATGCCATTAACAAAAGGGGCAGGCGCATAGCGATAAAAATCATCAATAAAGCTGATGACATCATTGAATCCAATGGCTTTTTTATTTAAACCATTAAGTAGAGCCGATATGTCTGATTGGCGAATACTCATAAATAAATGACCTCAGAGCAGATTAAAAAAGAAAAATACAGTTTTTATATAACATATCTATATATGATATTTATAAAAATACAATGCTTTAATACGCTCAACGATTAAGCATGGCAGCTTAGCGATTAAAGTAATCTTCATCATCAAAAGAAGGCGCAAAATTACCTTGCTCTAGATGCTGCATTTGCGATTGTACAGAACGCTCATGCTGAATACGTTGGTAAATCTCTTCGCGGTGTACGGCAATATCTTTGGGTGCATTCACACCGATACGTACTTGATTGCCTTTGACACCTAGGACAGTTACACTGACCTCATCGCCAATCATTAGCGTTTCACCTACACGGCGTGTCAAAATTAACATGCGTCACACTCCTTATGTCGCATTAACAGATTATTACTCATTATATTACTTCTCAATTGCAGGACATCACCGTCGCACTGAATATGTCGTATGTTGGCATAACGATAATACTTAAACGTTGTACCAATGACGGCAATGATAGTTAGATTCATTTAGCCCAAATGAAAGCCCATTATAGGGGGCATAACAGATACTGTCACGAGTTTTCACAAAACTATTAGTTAACTACTAAGCTTCGCAATAATACAAAATAAAAATAGGATCTAAAAAGACCCTATTTAATCAAAAATTATTGAATGCTATGAATAACAAATATGTGATAGCTGTGAAAGCTAAATTTATATTTTAATAAAAATGATAGCCTAGCTATATAACTAGCAAGTCAAGATTATTAAAGGCTATTATAACCCAGCGATTTTACTTTCGCCATCTTCACGATCAAGACCAAATGCAGTATGTAATGACTTAACGGCTTTTTCTAAATATTGATCTTGAATCAACACAGATACTTTGATTTCACTGGTCGATATCATTTGGATATTGATGTTGTTTTCAGCAAGTGTTTGGAACATAAGACTAGCGACGCCTGCATGTGAGCGCATGCCAACACCAACTAATGACACTTTAACAACTTCGCTATTGCCCAAAATTTCTTTGGCACCAATGTCGTCTTTGACTTCGTCATTGAGCACTTTTAGTGTTTTGTCTAAGTCAGTACGATTAACAGTGAAGGTAAAATCAGTTGTACCATTATCCGAAAGGTTTTGTACGATCATATCGATTTCGATATTGGCACGTCCAATAGGGCTCAAGATAGCAGAGGCAATACCAGGATGGTCAGGTACACCGCGTACTACAATTTTTGCTTCGTCTCGGTTGAAAGCGATACCTGAGATGATTGCCTGTTCCATATTGTCTCCTTCGTCTATCGTAATTAGGGTGCCAACGTTGTCTTGAAACTCTTGGTCAAAACTACCGTCATTATTTTCATCAAAGCTAGATAGTACACGCAAAGGTACACCATATTTACCAGCGAATTCTACTGAACGAATTTGTAGAATTTTAGAGCCAAGACTTGCCATTTCTAGCATTTCTTCAAAAGTGATCTTTTCAAGTTTTTTGGCTTTTGAGGTGACACGAGGGTCAGTAGTATAGACACCATCAACATCGGTATAGATTTGACATTCATCAGCACCTAGCGCTGCTGCAATAGCGACACCGGTAGTATCAGAGCCTCCTCGACCTAGTGTGGTGGCATTGCCTTCTGCATCAATGCCCTGAAAGCCAGCTACGATGACGATGTTTCCAGCATCTAATTGCTCACGTATGTTTTGATCTTCGATGCTTTCGATACGGGCTTTATTGTGGGCGTTATCCGTTTTAATCGCTACTTGGCGACCTGTGAATGAACGAGCACCAATGCCGAGCTCTTTAATTGCCATGGCGAGTAAAGAGATAGAAACTTGCTCACCTGTTGAAACCATTTGGTCGTATTCACGGGGATCTGGTTGAGCGCTGATTTGGCGTGCAAGATCAATCAGACGGTTGGTTTCACCACTCATAGCAGAAACCACCACAACTACTTGATGACCGTTGTCATGCCAGCGTTTGACTCGTTGGGCGACGTTTTTTATGCGGTCGATACTGCCCATCGAGGTGCCGCCGTATTTTTGTACTATTAACGCCATAAAAATCTACCTATTATTCATTAATGGCCCTTTGTGATCATCAATGAGAGTCAATGTGACGCTCAATCAATGCTTGCATAAATAAAGCCGTATTATAAGAGTTGCGCCCTATGCTGTTTATTTACTAGTCGTACTTAGTAGGTCATAGATGAACGATATGTTTAAACGTTGACCTTTATATCATATCTACGTCACAACGTTAAGTGCCAGTAGCGCTTAGATGTATGGCGATTGGTTATAGCTATTATAACCAATCGACTATATATGAACTAAATAAGCGCTGTGATCAGTTGGGCTATTAGCCAAGCTGAGCTTCAATCCAAGCAGGCAGTGCACTAACAACAGCACTTGTATTGGCCGATTTTGGTGCGCCGCCCTGTGCGTAATCAGGCTTACCGCCACCTTTACCGCCCAACTCACTTGCCAAATGACGGATAATATCACCTGCTTTTATTTTAGCTGTAACAGGTTTTGCCACGCTAGCAGCTAGTGCTAACTGCTCGTCCTTATCACCAATCAATACAATCACGCTATCAGGCAGTTTTGATTTGATATCGTCCATTAGCGTACGGATAGATTTGCCATCGATACCGCTTAATGTGCTAATAAGCACTGGTGTGCCGGCAATAGTTTGCACGTCATCGAGTAAGTTAGCCGCTTGAGCACTAGCGATTTTTTGTTGTAAGCGCTCTAGTTGTTTTTCTAGATCACGTTGCTTATCAGCCATAGTGCGTACACGCTGAGCCACGTCTGGGCGTTTTACTTTTAGCTGACTGGCAAGCTCGCTTAATTGCTGTTCACCTTGCTGAATATTTTTGATCGCATTCATGCCAGTAACGGCTTCAATACGGCGAATACCAGCGGCGATACCTGATTCGCTAGTGATTTTTAAGACACCGATATCACCAGTACGCTGCACATGCAAACCACCACATAGCTCAATAGAGAAAGGCTTGCGTTGACCATCTACGATAGTGTCTGTACCCATAGTGAGTACACGAACCTCACTACCGTATTTTTCACCAAACAGTGCCATCGCGCCTTGATTCATGGCTTCATCAATAGACATGTGTTCGATACGAGTAGGAGTGTTGGCTTGGATTTGTTCATTGACTAAGTGTTCGATACGGCTAATTTCAGCAGGACTAACGGGCTTGTCGTAAGCAAAGTCAAAACGTAGTACGTCACTTGAAACCAGTGAGCCTTTTTGCGATACCGTATCACCCAAAACTTCTCTTAGCGCGGCATGCAATAGGTGAGTGGCCGAGTGGTTTTTGGCACTGGCAGCACGAATGCTAGAAAGCACTTGGGCATCTGCCGTTTGCTTGGTCGTAATTTCACCCATGGTGACAACACCATGATGGATAATGGCTTGACCAGATTTTTTGGTGTCTTGGACTTCAAAGACACCTGATTCAGTACGAATCTCGCCCAGCTCACCAACCTGACCACCACCTTCGGCATAGAAAGGTGTGCGATCAAGTACTACGACGCCTTCCATTCCCTCTGCTAAGCTGTCAGCTGGGTTGCCGTCTTGATAAAGCGCATCAATGGTTACGCCATTTTCTTCAAGCTGCTCGTAACCGATAAAGGTCGTTGGTGTCTCGACTTGAATAACACTGCTATAATCAACATCAAATTTACCGGCATCGCGCGCGCGCTCACGTTGTGCTTGCATATGCTCATCGAACTCAGCTTCGTCAATCACGATGCCGCGCTCACGAGTGATGTCAGCGGTCAAATCAAGCGGGAAGCCATAAGTGTCATACAGCTTAAAGGCTGCTTCACCAGAGAGCGTATCACCATCTTGTAAGCCTTCGAGTTCAGTGGCAAGCAAGCGCAGGCCTTGCGCTAGCGTTTTGGCAAACTGTGCTTCTTCTTTTTGAATGGCATTTTCGATGATGCTTTGTTTTTCTTTTAGCTCAGGGTAGGCAGTACCCATTTCAGCGACCAGTGGCGCAACCATTTTATAGAAAAACTCACTGTCTGCACCAAGCTTGTTACCATGGCGTACCGCACGACGAATGACACGGCGCAGCACATAACCACGGCCTTCGTTGCTTGGCGTGACGCCATCAGCAATCAAAAACGACACGGCACGAATATGATCAGCGATGACTTTTAGCGATGACTGCTGCTCATTGGTAATCTCTAAAATCTCAGCGGCTGCATCCATCAAATGAACAAACAAATCTATCTCATAGTTACCATGAACGCCTTGCATGATGGCACTGATACGCTCAAGCCCCATACCTGTATCGACACTTGGCGCTGGCAACGGTAATAATGTACCGTCCTTTTGACGGTTAAACTGCATAAATACGCAGTTCCAAATTTCAATAAAGCGGTCGCCATCTTCTTCTGGGGTACCTGGCAAGCCACCTTCAACATCGGCACCATGATCATAAAAAACTTCGGTACAAGGACCACAAGGACCGGTGTCACCCATCGTCCAAAAGTTATCAGACGCATATGGTGCGCCTTTATTGTCACCAATACGAATGATACGGTCGCTTGGGATACCAATGTCTTTGTTCCAAATCTCAAAAGCTTCGTCATCAGTCTCATAAATAGTGACATAGAGACGGTCTTTGTCGATCGCCAACCATTTATCTGAAGTCAGAAACTCCCAGATGTATTCGATGCCTGCTTGCTTGAAATAATCACCAAACGAGAAGTTTCCGAGCATTTCAAAAAAAGTATGATGACGCGCGGTGTAGCCAACATTGTCTAAATCGTTGTGCTTGCCGCCTGCACGCACACATTTTTGCGAGGTCACAGCACGTGTATAGTCACGTGGTTCCATACCCAAAAAAGTCTCTTTAAACTGATTCATGCCAGCATTGGTAAATAGCAATGTCGGGTCGTTGTGTGGAATCAGACTAGATGATGAGACTTGGGTGTGCTGCTTGCTTATAAAAAAATCGATAAAGGCTTGGCGAATATCGGCTGAGCGAAATGGCTGGCTCACAGCGGCTCCTTACTGACGGATAGAGTTGGGTAGGTTAAAAAATAATTTTGCAAGCGATTTTAGCACAAACGTCCAAGCTCTTGGTACAAGAGTTACAACTGCAGGGTTATTATGTACATTTAATCATTTATAGCCTATTCAAATGACACTCGTTTGAATTGAGGACACGCCCTAGAACATGTCCTAATTGGCTAAAATCGCTGCATCGGTTTCATCCAACTTATCTTTTACCAGTGGATTGGATTCTATGACTTGCACTGGGAAGTAGCGTAGTTGTAGTTTAATGGGTAAATAGTTGGGGAAATTATCAGCCATATCTTGGGTAATAACAGATTCAATCTGACGTACATCGTATGAGCTCGGTGTTGTCTCACCACGGATCACTGCTCGCACCACTTGATATTCATCTACGGTATCGAACTGTGTATTGGTCAGCACGTTGCCTTTATTGATAAAGTAACTATTGATGGTTTCTTTTACGTTACTCTCAAACTTTTGTTGCTTAGCATTGCCCTGTAAGTTGATTGACAAGTAAGTTCCTAATACGCCTAACAATATTAACGTCACGGCATTGCGCCGCAAAAAAGTTAAGTAAGTGTTGGATTTGTAGTCATCATCAACCAAACGGCGAAATCCTAAAACCCATAAGACAAGCGCATTGGTAAATTGAATGGCAATAATGTTGGTTATTGCTAATAAAAAAGCACCAAGCCCGAGCTGTACCTCACCGTTAGCAAATAAAATACCACTAGCCGCAAGCGGTGGCACCAATGCTGTGGCAACGGCTACGCCCACAACGGCAACCGAGAGATGTGGTGATACCATCGCATAGGCACCTGCAGTACCGCCCGCTAGAGCAATCATTAAATCCATGGATGTTGGTTGAGTACGCGACAGTATTTCTGCTGTTAAAGGCTGATCTTTGTGCAGCCACCCAACTATAAACCCAACGAATATTACCAATGACACACCAACTAGCATAGTGATGAGCGACCTGCGCAGTAGCGGCATACGGTGGTCAATGATAGCCAGTGCTATGCCAGTAATTGGGCCTAGCATCATAGCAACGAGCATGGCTCCAATAACGACAGCTGCCGAGTTGGTCACCAGTCCATAACTGGCAATAATAGCCGAAAGTATATTCATAATGAAATACATTCGACTAGGCAGTGCATTGGCTTCAATTCTGACTCGTACTTCGGGATAGTCTACTTTTTGATTGCTAAATTGCTCAGCGACAAATTGCTTATAAGACTCAAGTTTGGCTTCTTTTTCTTCTTTGACATCTTCTTCCTGCCCAGCACTTTCTTGTCCAGAATCGTCGCTTTCTTGATCCAGGTCATCTTCTATCGTTTCTTTTCTTTGACTCTCTTCATTCTTGTTTTCTGACGTGTTTGTTTTTACATTCCGATCAGAAAGTGGCGTTGTGGCTGCTACCGAATCATTAGGTTGTGTATCAGTGGTGCTTTGGCTTTTTTCTAAATGCTGCATATTTTCTGTTTTAGCAGTTACTTTAGCATCGGCCTCATCGTGAGAGGTTTGTTCATTTGATTTGGTGCTTTCTAAGTTTTCGGTAGTTTCTGAGGTGTTGCTTGTATTATCCGTCTCATGTGGTGTTTCAAGGCCTGTATTGTCAGTAGATGTTTGAGTTTCAGATGTTTGAGTTGCCAGATCAGGTGTCTCTGATTCAGGTGTAGTGTTGTCAGAGGGCTCTAAAGACGCCACGGCTATATCCTCACTGAGTGATTCTATGACGACTTTGGTTTCAGGTGGCTGGGCACCTGACATATCTTCGCCGAATTCATTCTCATCCTCATCAAGGTTTTCGGAATGATTTAAGTCAGGCGCTGCAGCATTAACCGAGACATTTTGTTCATTTGGCGTATGAGTATCGTCTCGTGTCTTCTCTGAGATGACAGAGTCGTTAATGGTGTCTTTTTCAGAAGGTGTCATGGCAGGTAGCTTTCTAAAGAATAAAAGAAAGTTATTATTGTAATGATAAACAGATAAAGATATATGATTTTTTTGCGGCTGAGGATATATAGTGCTTATGGAGTGGTAGCCGCTGCATAAGTGGTTTTTGCTAGCTTCGCAGCACTAAAAATTAAAACCTTAATAATAGCATGGGTTTGTTTTTTATTCATCCTTTATGGCTGCTATCTAGGGTCATATTAAATACTTACTTTTAATATGGGATTAATGTATAAATGTGTTATATCCACAATAAAAGTAAGGAATATCTTATGAACTGGCCATTATTCTCTGTCATTTATTCAATAGCAGCAACCGTTACCATTGGCGTGTTTATAGTTGCCACTTTAGTAACAGGTTTTAATGAGATATTGCATGTTCAAATAGCAGTCGCATTAGGCATTTTGGTATCTATTCCTGCAGGTTTATTTTTTACTAAAAAAGTTGGTAGTATTACTGGAAATGAAGAAGGTTATGAAGCGTAAGAAAGCTTGCACTTGCTCAACATGACTTTATATTTAGACATAAAAAAGACCTTGATATATATCAAAGTCTTTTTTGGTGATTACGGTGGAAAACTATTTGAGCTCGACAGTGGCTCCGTTTTCAACATTGGCATAAACTTCTAGTACATCCCAGTTGGTCAAACGAACACAACCTGCTGAGCCTTGGCGGCTGATGCCTTCAGGTACTGGTGAACCGTGCAAACCATAAGAAGGTTTAGACAGTCCCATCCATACGACACCTACTGGATTGTTTGGTCCTGGTGCGATCATATGAACTTTCTTTTGAGCACCTTTACCGACAGTAGATTTATACCAAGGCATTTTAACCTTATTGATGATTTTAAACGTACCTTTTGGTGACGGTGTAGCATCACTACCAACGGTGGTCGGATAGGTAGCAACCAGTTTATCGCCGTTATAGGCATACAGTGTTTTGTCTGCTTTATTGGCAACGATACGGTTGATGCGTTGGTTAAGCTCGCCACGGGTATTAAGTACCGTGATAGTCTCACCAACTTTGTACGTTTTGTTTTTGTTGAGCTTATCTAAGTAGCGCACATCCATGTGGAAACGTTCGCCTAACATCTCTTTGATGTCTTGATAATACAACCCCTTCATCTTCGACTTGGCTTCTGAACCAGACGGGGTGGTCGCAAATTTAGTATCTAGGTCTTCTTGCGTCAAGGTATAAGTAACCAATACGGGTTTGTTGGTTGGAATGTCTTTAATCAAAGCATTCCATGTTTTTTGGTCCATTTTACCGGTTGCTGACAAGCCTTTCATCTTCTGAAAATTGGTAAGGGCTTTCTTACTATTCATACCCCAGCCACCATCGATAGGACCAGGAGATGCATGGTTCCAGTCGAGTAACGCCTGCATCTTAATCGTCATGGCTGAGTTGACTTTCATATTCGGCGACCAAACTGACTCATTGACTTGTTTGGCATAGTTTGACAAGTTAAGCGTGGTGTATCTCTTACCATTCTTACTTTCGATATTTTTGATGGTCGGATCGTTGCTAAAATCTTGACGTTTTTCACTCTCAGGTAATTCGAAAGAGAGTGGGTCAGATGAGTCGATCGAGGATATATCGCTAGGCGCCGCAACAGCTTGACCTTCGGTAATATCGTCATTACGATCAGCTTGCTCATCTTTACGTGTCAGCTCTACAGCACTCATATTATCTGCAGCGGCTGACTCTGTGTCTTCTTTTGAATCGATTAATTGCGTCATACTATCAGCTGACGAACCGCTACCTAGTGAATTGCTACGATTTTCTTGCACATCGAGGCTAACTTTTTTGGCGAGTGAGTCGGCTGTACGTACTGGCAATGTGCGAGTACTGTCAGTAGTGGCGGCAATCGCACTAGCGCTCACAATAGCGATAGATAGCGCGGTAACAATAGGCTTTATTTTCATCATGTTAAATCACTTGTAGTTTGTGCTAATGCAGCTATTATGCGCAAACTTTAGATGCTTCGCAAACTTTAGACACATCTTTTTTCATTTAATGCTTGCTAAACGTCAACTGCTGACGTATTCACTACAGTTGGGTAATATCTTAACGAGAGTATATACAGCTCAAGACCCAATTATTTTATAAAGGTTTGTTATCTTTCGCATTATTTCTATGGGCACAAAAGCGCAAGTGTTGGCGCTACTTAGCGTTTATGTCTATAATATACGACTAGGTTTACATTCACACGCCTAGTGAATAAATCGATTTTTAACAGCAAGCAATTTAACTCACCCACATGTAGTCAACGACCATGTAATCAGCAAGGTATGATATGTCAGAAGACCAAACAATGAGCGCAGAAGAGTTTCAAAATCAGTACTTCAATGACAATGGATCTGAAGGTTCAGAAGATAATATGTCATTCGATTTAGAAACTGGACTCTTAGGTGAAGACGATCAGTTTGCTAATTTACACGCCGAGTTAGAAGAAGCGCGTGAGCAGCTCGTTAGTATTCGTGATTTCATCCGTTTTTCTGTGACTCAGTTGCGTAATTACGATGTGGTCGTTGCACAAGGCACGACAGATGAGTTCGCTGAGGCCTCTGCGATTGTATTACATTCCTTATCGCTAGACTGGTCTGCAAATGAGCAAATTCTTGATTGTCGTTTGACCACATCAGAAAAACAGTTGGTGCTTAGCCTGTTAGAAGAGCGTATCGCAGAGCGTAAGCCACTCAGTTACTTGATTAACTTGTCCTATTTCTGCGATTTGCCTTTCTATGTGGATGAGCGTGTGTTGATTCCGCGCTCACCGATAGCAGAACTGATACGTCAGCAGTTTCACCCTTACTTTGAGGTGACTGAGTTGGCTAAGCCGTTAGGGAGCAGTCCTAATGAGCAAGGCGCCGTGTTTTATGATCATGGTTTAGACGTAAAGCAACTGTCGCAGCCTGAGCGTGTTTTGGATATGTGTACAGGTTCTGGCTGTATTGCTATTGCCCTTGCGACTCGCTTCGTCGATGCCTTAGTGGACGCTGTTGATATCGATAAAGGCGCGCTCGAAGTGGCCATGGTCAATGTCGACCACCATGACCTTGGTCATCAAGTCAATGTGATTGAGTCAGATTTGTTTGCTAAGATTCCGACTGAAAATCAATATGAGCTTATCGTGACCAATCCGCCGTATGTTGATGCAGCGATTATGGCTGATTTGCCACCTGAGTTCTTATATGAGCCTGAGCATGCGCTAGCAGCGGGTCAAGACGGCTTAGATTTGGTACATCGCATCTTGTTTGAAGCGCCAGATTACTTGAGTCCAGAAGGCTTGCTTATCTGTGAAGTGGGCGACAGCGAATGGGCATTAAAACAAGCCTATCCTGAAATTCAGTTTGACTGGCTCAAGTTTGCTCATGGCGGTCATGGTGTCTTTGCGATTACTTATGATGAGCTTGTGTCACATCGTCAGCTATTTGCTGCTTATGTTCAGCTCTTAGACAGTATTCAATAGCCAAGTATAAACCTCGACAGTCACAAATAAAAAAGTACAAACGATTGGTTAAATAGTCATCAGTAGCGTTTACTGGTTTAAGGATAGTTATGGCAGGCAATAGTATTGGGCAGGTTTTTACGGTTACCACGTGCGGTGAGTCGCATGGTTCAGGTCTTATGGCAATCGTTGATGGCGTGCCACCAGGATTGATATTATCTGCAGATGATTTGCAGATAGATTTGGATCGCCGTAAGCCGGGGACGTCCAAGTATTCTACCCAGCGCCGTGAGTCTGATGAAGTGGAAATTATCTCTGGTGTGTTCGAAGGTAAAACGACGGGCACATCGATTGGTTTATTGATTCGAAATACCAATCAAAAATCAAAAGACTATAGCGAGATTAAAGATACTTTTCGTCCGGGTCATGCCGATTACACTTATAGTATGAAGTATGGTTTTCGTGATTATCGTGGTGGTGGGCGTTCTTCAGCACGCGAAACAGCAATGCGAGTCGCGGCTGGTGCGATTGCCAAAAAGTATCTGCAAGACCGACTGGGTGTGCAAGTCCGTGGTCATGTGACGCAGATTGGTAATGAGTATAGCAACGCAGCAGACGCTAGTAAGATTGACTGGGATTTTGTGAACAGCAATCCGTTTTTTTGTGCTGACAAAGAAGCAGTGAGCCGTTTTGAGACCTTGATAGACAGCCTGCGCCGTGAAGGTACCAGCTGTGGTGCGCGTCTAGAAGTTATCGCAAGCGGTGTACCAGTGGGACTTGGTGAGCCAGTGTTTGATCGTTTGGATGCTGATATTGCGCATGCTATGATGAGTATCAATGCCGTTAAAGGTGTTGAGGTTGGTGATGGTATGGCGGTGGCTGGACAGTTCGGTCATAGCGCTCGTGATGAGCTGACACCAGACGGTTTCACTGCCAATCATGCTGGCGGTATCTTGGGCGGTATCTCCTCAGGGCAAGACATTCGTGTCAGTATCGCCCTCAAGCCAACTTCTAGTATTACCACGGCTGGCAAGAGTATCAATATTCAAGGCGAGTCAATCGATATGCTGACCAAAGGTCGTCATGATCCGTGTGTTGGTGTGCGTGCCACGCCTATCGCAGAAGCCATGCTAGCGATTGTGTTGCTCGATCATTACCTGCGTCATCGTGGTCAGAACGCCGATGTCGAGCAGCCAGTTGAGTCGATTACATAGTCTTAATATTATACCATTCACAAGAATACGATTAGCTGTGTCAAAATCGCTTAGCCTACAACGTGTAGTGCTTGCACTCTTTTTCCTTGCTACTCTAATTTTTGTGAATGGTATTAGTATCAATGCCAACACCAGTATTTTGATCGTAAAGTAACTGATAAAGCCCTATGTTAGCTCTAATCAGAAATCATTAGCGCTAACATAAGGCTTTTTTGTGGATGATCAAAAGGTCTAGCGCAGTGAGTGAATGCTTAAGCCGCTATTTGATAAGCATCAACTGCCACACAGCGTTGATGGCGAAATACCAATAATAGCTGCTGACTAGGGATGGCGAGCCAATGCCCAAACTCAATACTATCGATGCCTTGATTGGACAAAGTCTGTGCGCAATGATGACGACTATGACCTAGCAAGTTCTCAATCAAATCGTTTTCAACCAAACGATTCTTGGCAAAATGTTTGTCAATAAGCTGATTTTTGATTACAGGGTTTTTAATAGATGAGGGTTGCATAGACTTTCTACCTTTAATGATGATTACGAATTTGAATAACGCTATCGTAAAAAAAAGAAATAGAAATTCTATGCAGGAGTGATGGAAAATGTATGAACTGTCGTTAAAGTGAAGGATGCGTGGGTCTGTATTTTATGCTTTCGCCAAAGGTAGGGTGATACTCACCATTACGCCAGAATGTGGGTATTTAGTAGCATTAGCCTTGTCATTTTTAGCGTCTTCGTTGCTATTGACATTGTTAATCGCAACCTGACCTCCATGATGTTCGATGACTTGTTTTACTAAGGTCAAACCAAGGCCAGTGCCTTTCTTGAGAGTGTTGCTCGTTGTATGCGGCTGTGCCTGAGGGGTCGCCACTTTGGAGGACTCATCTGAATGCGTGGCAGCTTGGCTCTGATGCGATAGGCTAAAATAACGGTCAAATGCTTTATCAACCGCATAATCAGGTAGTAACTTACCATCGTTAAAAATATCAATGTTTAGGGTGTGTGCATGGCTATACAGCCGAATAGTGACTGTGTTTTTGGCAAAATAAATGGCGTTGTCCAATATATTCTGCAATACCTGCACTAACCAAAATTGATCTGCAAATACATGGGTGTTTGCTAGTGATTCTGGCGATAAATTGGTTTTATCAGTCAATAATATATCATTAATATAGATATCGATCGGCGGTAGCTGTTGCTGTTGTAATTTAGCGGCATTGTCTTTTTTGAGCGTTTGTAACACAGGCAATAGAGGTGTTAATTGCCGATTTAGCTTAAAACTGGGTTGCTCAACTTTGGCAAGTAAAAGCAGCCGATCAATTAATTGCTGCATTTTGATGCTTTGTTCGCCAATAGTTTCGATGAGCATCTGCCGGTCTGTATTATCAAGCAGGCTATTATCAACTCCGTCATCTTCTAATAGCTCGCCACTGGCACGAATGGCCGTTAAGGGGCTTTTAAGCTCATGGGTGAGGGTATGGACGTAGTCAGTGACATACGCTCGGTTTTCTAATCGGTGTTTCATCGATTCAATGGTATCTGTGAGGCTGTTGAGCTCATGACCTAAATAAAAATAGGGCTTTTTGGTATCTTCAGCCAGTGCGCCTGTATATTGAGTCACGAGTGTGATGCTTTGCTTGAGCCACCATGCCACTAGCCCTGCCAAAATAAGAGCAGCAATACTCATAAACAGCGCGGTAACCAGCATGCGATTGCGCGTATCATCCAAATAAGGCAGTACGCTAGCGACTGGTTTGCCGACACTGACGATGCCAATTAGATTGCCAGCTTCATCTTTTATCGGCTGTGCCACATACATAATCGTACCATCGCGCTGATAACGATCTTGTGTCGTGCTTCTTGCGCCATATTGACCTTTTAGAGTCAGATATACATCGTTCCAGCGACTGTAATCTTGTCCTTCGTCGTTATTAGGCTCAGGCAAAGAGTCATATATGACCATACCTGTCTTGTCCGTTACGTATATCCGAAAGCTGCTATGATTTTTACTTTTATACTTCGGCTCTCTGGTTTTACTCATTTCTGGCGTGCCAATAAATACGGTATCAAGTCTTGCTTGATAGGCCTCATCATATAGCTGTCCTGAAGACAAGGGTATTTGCAAACTGGCTGCAAGTAATTTGCTGGTATCTAATAAGGTATCTTCGATGACTTGCTGCGCGGTTGGTTTGACATAACCAAACAGTTGCGTAAACGCGGCCACACCGCAAATGCTCAGTACTAAAGCAACGGCTAACCATATTCTAAAAAATATACTTAAATTCAGCAGTTTTTTTGGCTCAGTCGTTTGCTGTACCGTGCCAATGGGATGTAGCTTTGCATACCAATTGCTTTGGCTGGCATGAGTATGATGAGTAGAGCTGTTTTTCGCGCTATTATCATCAATTTTATTTGTTTTATGACTCATATAGTTATCAGTACAGTTGGTAGTTATAGAGTGCTAAGCAGGGCACAACGCATAACCTAGCCCGCGATGCGTATGAATGACATCAGTGCTAGCATCGACAGTCGCCAATTGCTTACGAATCGCCTTAATGTGACTGTCTATCGTTCGAGCCAGACGATGATCAGGATAATCACTAACCGCATTTAGTAACTGCTCGCGACTGAATACCTGATTGGGTGCTTGTAATAAGGTCAACAAGATTTTGCGCTCGGTATTACTCAGCTCAAGCTTTTGCTCTTGCCACATTAACGAGTAATTGAGCGGTTGATAATGCCAAACACCAGATTGACACTCAAAGGTTAACGCTTGCCCTGACATGTTGTTAGTAGCGTTATCGTTCGCAATATCATCTGCTGATGTGGACTGTATGGCAGACTGTTGAGACAGCAATTGCTCACGCCGCCAAATGGCTTTTAGGCGTGCGACCAATTCGCGCGGACTAAAGGGCTTGGCACAGTAATCATCGCCGCCCATCTCCAACCCCAATATGCGATCAACTTCATCACTACGAGCGGTCAAAAATACGATTGGTAGATCTTTTAAATCGTCTATATCAGAGGTATGACGTATTTGCTGACATAGGCTTAAACCATCACCATCTGGCAATCCTACGTCCAAAATAATGGCGGATAGCGTTTTTGCCTCTTCACTGTGTAACATCGGCAGTACGCTGCTGGCATTGTCTAACCAAGTTATCTGCCAGCCCTCACGTTTGCAAGTGACTTTGAGCGACATCGCGATAGCGGGATCATCTTCTACCAATAAAATATGAGTCATGACGGTATACTTATTTAATAAAAATGTGTAAAAAGTGGCGTGTTTGACGCGACGGTTGGTTAATTCATCAATCATCATCGCACAAATATTGTCAGTGCCGACTCTGCTGAATACAGTTTGTATGTAGGCGTGATAAAAAAGCCCTAAAGTTGTTGAGATTATCCTAGCACAAAAGTCCCAAGGCATTCTGATAATGCTTATCAAAAGCGATGAAAAATTGATGGAAAAATAGGCGCGTGGTTATGTGTGCAGTACAAAAAAGGTCAACCAAGTGGCGACTTGGTTGACCTTGCCAATAATAAACAGAGATGATTTGGGATTAATCAATCGATCTCGATAGAAAGAGTTAAGCCGTTATTAGCTCAAGCCCTTACAGTTTGCATAGTAGGTAACGGTTGCTGGCCAGTCAGAAAAAATACCTTTTACCCCAACGTCTTGTGCCAACACATCGATATAAGTCATCATATCGCCATCGTTATTAATCGCCTTATCCAAATCACTATAATACCAACCACCTCCAGAGGCTAAAGGCTCTGAGCGCTCTAGTGACCAAGTAACAATATCCAAATTAAGCGCTTTGGCTTGTTTGGCATAAGCGGACGGTATCATTTTACCTGTCGCGTCAGTGGTGACCAATATCCAAGGTGGCGGTGCGATGGTTTTAATACCACGCGCTTTGATATTAGTGAGAGAGTGTTTCCATGTAGTGGGGTCATTGTTATCAAAGGTTTTGCCAGTTGCGGTCTCATTGCTATCGTCGATTAGGTAAATGGCATTCGCACCAAAATCAGGCTCATGTTTAATCCAGTAATCGACATCTTCAATATTAAACGACTGAGCAAACACGTCACTGGCAGCCACGCCTGCGTCTTTGTAAGTGTCAATCAACTGCTGACGATAAGCATCTACGCTATAGCCGTTAAATGGCATGGTAACTGCTGGTGATTTTAGCTCTGGCGTGTGTTTCATACCGAGGCTTTGGGCAAGCTGAATATGTTCTTTTAACGTTAAAACTTGGCCATTTTGCGAATATAAATCGGTTCGCCATGCAGCCGTTGCATTCATATAGTCGTTTAGGTTAGTGGCGGTTTTATCTGCGGCATCCATTTTCCCTGTCAGGGTCTTAAATTCATTGACACTAATGTCTGAGGTGCGGCATTCAATACTGTCGGCATTGGTCAGTACACCATTGGCATCTATGATAGGTGGTACGGTGCACTGTTCGGCGAGCGGTGTCGCAAGAATACTCGTAGTGGTATGCAGATCGTCTTGTGCGTGGCGACAGACCAGCTCGCCATCGTTGGTAAAAGCCACATCGCATTCTAATATGCCAGCGCCCATTTGCGCTGAGGCGAGGTAGCTGTCATAAGTGTGTTCTGGTAGCTGTAAAGGTGCGCCGCGATGGGCAATAGAAAAGTCGGTTTTGCTAGGCGTTTGCGCACTACAAGACATCAGCTCGTCTTTTAATGGTCCTGCGTCCATATCGTTGACCAAATAAAAGGGCCGCACACCATAAGTATAAGCTTGAGGCTTAGCTGGCAAGGTTTTGGGTGACTGTTTTAGTGAGGGTTTAATAGTTTGATGGGACGTTTGAGTCAACGTGGTAGTGCGTATATCATCTGCGGCCATTGATAGCGTAGAAGCGGCAGTCAATGCCATGATCATATTAATTTGTTTGAATGCTTTAAAGGATGGATTTTTGATTTGATTCAGCCTAGCCACTGAATTATCTGACATTGTCATGTAAACTGTCCCTACAAAAAGTTAAAAAAATAAATACAACATTGCGTTCATTGATTCATATATTAAGTTAACTGATAATTTTTAAAAAATGATGACAAAGCAGTGACTGTTACAAAAATATTTTATTTTCAATTAAGTTTTGTTGAACATTCAAACAATATTAAGGATACGTTATGACTGACTATTTAGACGCTGTTATCGTTGAGCACAATCCTGCTAACAAGACAGTAGACCGAGCTGTTATTTGGTTACATGGTTTAGGGGCGAGTGGTCACGATTTTGAGCCTGTGGTACCGCAACTTGGATTGTCTAAAGACATGGCAGTACGGTTTGTTTTTCCGCATGCGCCCAAGCGTGCCGTGACGGTAAATGGCGGTATGGTCATGCCAGCATGGTACGATATTTTGGAGATGAGCCTTGAGCGTAAAATCGATGTCGCTCAAATTGAAGGGTCTACTCAACAAATCAATGATTTAATTGCTCGTGAAGTTGAGCGCGGCGTGGCTCCTGAGCATATTGTTATTGCAGGGTTTTCGCAGGGCGGGGCAGTGGCATATCATGTGGCACTTGGCTATCCAAAGCGTTTGGCTGGCTTGATGACACTCTCTACGTACTTGGCAACCAATGATAATATTGATTATAGTACCGCTAATAAAGATATGCCAATTTTGATTGAGCATGGTACTCACGATCCGGTGGTTCCTGCTGTGTTAGGCGAGCAGGCACAGCAGCTGCTATCAGAAAAGGGCTATAATGTGGCTTATCATACTTATCCAATGGCGCATCAGGTCTGTATGCCGCAGATTCAAGCTATCGGTCAATGGTTAAATGGCGTCTTGGCCTAGATAATTGAGCTGTAACGTAATGTAATACAGGGTTTATAAAGGTTGAAACCTACCCACTACCTACTATATAATAACTGACCTTATTGGGGATGTTCTGGCTTCGACGCTGGTAATGAAACTTAATGATGCATGTCGAGAGTATATGTCCTCTCGTAAATTAAACATATATTGTTATAGTCGCAAACGACGAAAATTACGCTCTAGCAGCATAAACCCTGCTTACTGCGCTGCTGATTACCTATAGTTGGTTAGCCCAGTTGAAGCGTCCGCATATAGGTTCGCCACAAGGGATTGTCTCAATCGCTTGGGTTCAAAAGTAGAGAATCGTCCAATCCATCCTGACTGTCGGATCGGTGCGGACTAAAACTAAAGACAGAAACTAAACATGTAGATTCATGAGCGTAATGCTGGCGGACGCGGGTTCAACTCCCGCCATCTCCACCAAATATAGTTAGACAATGTAAAACATAGTTAAACAAAGTAAGACGTAAAAACCTACCAAACCCCTTAAAACACTACGTTTCAAGGGGTTTTTTAGTGCCTATACCGACGTTAATAGGACATAGTTAAGCATTGACAAGCATAGTCAATCATAGTATTAATGCACACAAGGTACACACGCACTGACACACGGGATTGACGACGATGATAACCAAAGACCAGCAGATAAAAGCACTCAAGCCAGCGGATAAGCGCTACTCAAAATCATTGGGCGATGGGTTGTCGATTGACGTTATGCCGTCCGGTCAAAAGTCTTGGGTTCTTGCTTATATTAAGGCTGGCAAGCGCACACGAACAAAGCTAGGCACTTACCCGGTACTATCACTTAAAGATGCTCGCACATTGGCGCAAGAAATGCAGCGTCAGGCAATCATGGGTTATAACGACATACTGGTTGAGGACTTGGTGAAGGAGTGGCTGTCTGTGTACTCGCCAGCCTGGACAAGCCAAAAGTATCACGACACGGTGGTCTATCGATTGGAGCTTGTGACCCACCGCATTGCTAAAGTAAAAGCCAATGACGTGAATCGCGCCATGATATCGAATGAGATTAGCCTACTTATTGCCAATGGCACCATAGAGACGGCCAATAGATGCTTGCGTCTGCTTAACTCGCTGTTTGATTATGCACTGGCCAAAGATTATGTGCAGAACAATCCTTGCTCATTGGTCAGCAAGATGATACCGTCGCGCAAAGTTATTAACATGGCCTGCCTACCTATTACTGAAATGCCAAAATTTTGGACCAAGCTTAACTATATGGACATGCAGTTTGAAACCAAGCAAGCAATCGCCTTATATAATTATCTTGCCTGCCGTCCAAGCGAGCTTGCAAAATCAAGATGGGACACAGGGGAGTTTGATTTAGAAAATGGTATCTGGCTCATACCAGCGCACAGAATGAAGATGCGCCAAGAGCATATGATCCCGCTGACCGAAAAGCCGCTTGAGATATTGCGCGAGCTTTATAACAATCGTACCAATGATGAGTATGTTTTTAAAAAGAAAAGCAAACCTTGGGAACACATGCCTACCGAGACACCACTGGCCGCTATCAAGCGTGCGGCTGGGGCTGGCAAGATGACGACACACGGCTTTAGATCATTGCTATCGACACACGCCAACGCCTCAAAAGAGTTTGATAAAGACGTTATCGAGCGTCACCTGGCGCACGTACCGGAGAATAAAGGCCGATTTGCTTATAATCGCGCAGACTATTGGGATGAGCGCGTGCGATTAATGCGGTGGTGGTCTGATATTGTCACGCCTTGGATTTACACACAGGCATAAAAAAAGGCGCATTAAGCGCCTTCCTCGTCTGTAATTTCTTCATCTAAAAACTCTATTTCTTTTATTCTATCGACCGTTGATTGTTTCCACCATTTTAATTGCTTGTTGGTTCTATCTGGTGGGTATTGGTCCATATAATTATCGCGGAAGGTGCGAGGGTCTTTAAACCCCAGCTCGTTTGCTGTTTCCTTCATACTCAACCATCTAATCATTGTCGTTCTCCATCAAGCCATATTAAAAGAAACACTTGCTTCAACATCAAATTCAGTTTGGCAGTCGTTGCAAGTCGCGGTCAGTATTTCGCCGTCCATAACCAACACACTACTCACTTCATAACCGCCGCCACATTCCGGACAATTAGCATCACCCATAAATCACCTCACTATTGAAATTCAAAACCCATTTGCGCGTTAGACAGCGCAAAGGATTTATAATGTTTGAAAATATCTTGCACTGCTGACTGTTCAAGCCAGATGCAGTTAACGTTTACATGAGATTCAGCCTTGGACAGCTCGTTATCTACATAACCGATGTTATTCACATAGCTATCACTAGATATCAGAAAGCTATCTTTTTCTTCGCTATCCCAACTGCTGCTAAAGTAGCGCCACAATGAAACCTTGATCGTATCTTCGTCATGAATGTGAAAATACAGATCGTACTTGTAATTGGTGGTAGGGATATGTAGTAACTGACTACCAATCGATAAGGGCGCTTGCTTAAAAAGCATTAAGTGGTTGAAGTCAGAACAACCTGTTAGATGTTTAAAATCACCCATTAGACACCTCATCTAAACATTCACGCGCATTGCCAATAGCGGCTCGCAACCTGATATTCTCGCCAGCCAAGTTTTGGACTTGCTGCCGCAATGCCGTTAAGTCTTGCTGGTCCTTTTTGCGTTGAGTGTCGTACTCATGACTGACTGCGCTTTCGACCATGTCCACAAGTTTGTAGATATACGGACGAAAACCCATTGATCCATCATCAAGTTTTTTATGCTCAAGGCCGCTGGCAAGCGCCATCTTGTCTATGCGTTCTTTATCCACCTTGCTTCTCCTTCATCGACTCAGCCTTACACTCTTCAAATTGCTCATTAGCCCACTGTACGGCCGCTAACTCAAGAGCCTCTATATCATTCGAGTAAAACCATTTTTTTTGGTAATACCCCCAACCACTAACCCATGAGCTACCATCGCTATTAAACTGCATGGGCTTAGGCGTAGCGAACTCTGCCAAAAACCCAAGTTTGTTTTTGTGATACAGCATCTCGTAAACTTCCGATGGCTCAATATCGTGGGGTAGGTCTAGCAGATCGCAAACACTCTCTTCTTCAAGCACGGCGTCCAGCAAGTCTTGGCTTGGTCGTTCAGCCAAGCACATATAGATAGGGATAAACCTCTCGCACCTTACTTCGGCATCAAAAAACCTACCATTCACTTCTTTTTTATTATTCACAGCCGACTCCTACACGTTAATATTAATATTGCCAGTTATGGCATCGAGACACGCCTTAACCAGATAAGCATTGTCGTGATTTTTTATAATCCACTGTAAGTAACCGCGATCAGTGACCGCTATGTCCTTGATGGTTTTACCCTGGTGCTTACCAAACGTAAAAGTAAGCGGAATCCGCGCTTCCTCGCTGGCAAGATATAACTGTTCCATGCTAGTGAAGAACCCAATCTCGCATAAGCACTCAAGCAGCCATAGCGTGAACGTCACGTCATAACCAGCATTGTGAGCATTGCGACAATACTTACGTGCTAGCTCAGGATTAATAGCGTAGGTGAGTGCGCCTAACGAATGACTATCCAGGTCAGGTAGTAATCGACGCGCCAGTGCTTGCGTACAGATAGCCTTATATTGGCTAACATCGACGCCAGCATTAGCAGCGACTTGAATATCAAAATCCACGTTATGACCTATGATGTAGGCTTCACCTTCAGGTAGCAGGGTTGGTATAAGGTCTTTATGGTTATGAGTGCCTTTTAAGTTATCCATCGTTATATGACTAACAGCCATAGCGCCATAGCTTATAGCGCGATCAGGCGTGCAAAGAATAGATAAGCTACGAGGTGGGCTTGGTAGATGATCTAGGTCCGCACGTATAGAGCCTTTTTTATCAAAACGAACATTGCGCCACCCAAGCTGTGTCGCTTCCGCTTCTTTACTCACGTCGGTTGCTTCAAAGTCGATAATCATTGCTGGCGTGTTCATGCTGCTTGACTCCCTTGTTTTGTCGTTGACATCAACCCTAATTCTTTTTTTATCATCTGCTCTGCTTTTGCGTAATTTAGGACCATGAGTGGCACTTGTTTTTTCTCAATCAGTCGTTCAGCATCTATCGCCTTACGCTCTTTATCGGTCAGCTTTTGTGCTCGCAGTACAACGTAAGAGCCTGGCATGTCAATATCATTCTCTTTCTCTCGCGCTGCTGCAAACGCTATTTGCGCCATTTCTGGAATGGTTCTACGTTCGCTGAGACAGTCTTTATCAACCGTAGCAACAGCTTTGCCGTATTGACGGCTGAAAACATGGGCCGTCATCTTATAACGATGAGGGTAGCCCAAAACCTCATTGATAATACCCTTGTCTCTAAACTCATCAAAGAACTGGCAGCGATCACGTACTTGAGTGTCACCCAGCGATGGATCTAAAGGGATAACCATATAGCCATCATAAAATTGCGGCTCTTTAGCACGCGCCTGATTAACCTTCTTTGCTTGCGCTTTTTTGCGCTTATCGCGGTTTTTAGCTTTAGCCATGTGCCACCTCCGGTGTTAATTCGTACCAATCTTGCATTGTGAACAAGCCATTTAAGATGCTGACTTGCTTAAATACGTGACGCATAAACGTCGCGTCATAGCGACCATGCCAGTTGTGCGGCATATAACTGATTGCTGTGTTCTCGCAAAACTCATAGATCAGAGTCGCTATCGTGTAGTTACCCATGTTTGGGTACAGTTTTTTTGATCACAGACGACATGCAGATGAAGTTAAAAGCATCTGTTGGCACGCCAGCGTTAGATAATAGCTGCATAATCTGCTTTGCGTCGTGACAGACGATATAGTCTGTCTCAACCTTGGCCATAACGTCACTTAAGACATTTTTGTAGTAGTCAGCACCGTCCAGCTCTCTGTGATGAATGCCGTACAAGCCTTTTTGCTCGCTTGTGATTGAGCGCCTTACATAACAGAGATGATGGCTTTCTTCCCAAGGCTTCTTGGGGTTTACTTCAATAACGCCCTGATTTGTATCAGTGAACATGATCTGCGACGATGCCACCTGCGTCGCTTGGGCATACCTGGTTGTGTCGGTCGCCTTGATATCGATAATTGTTGCTGCTTTTGTGTTCATAATGTTTTCCGTAGTAGGGTAGAGTTGCTGCATAAGTCACCTATGCGGTGATAAAAGTTTGGGCAACTGGCATCAGCTAGTTGGTGATTTCTAAGCCACCTGTACGGTGGTATTTCAGCCATCAACGAATAGCAGCTTACGGCTGCAAATCGTTATTCCAAAAAGTTAAAACTGACCGTCAAGCCAGCTTGCGCTCGTCACAGTAGATTGGCGTATTATCTTTATGCCACTGCTTATGACATGGATCGCACAGCCACATAACATCCAGCAGCTTGTTATAGTCGCAATGATGACCATGTAATTCAGATTCACGCTGGCAAGTCTCGCAACAAGAAGCTCTAGCTATCTTGCCGTCACGCAAGGCGTTATTAACTGCATTGTGCGCTTGGCGTATCAGTGGATTGCGTTCGGCATAAGCACGTTTAGCCGCACTTGCTCGCTGCTGACCTCGCTCAGTCTGCTGATAATCCTTACGCGCTTGTACACGCTCAGGATTGTTAGCACGTTGTCTATCGAACTCGCGGCGAGCCTCGATATTATTAGCTCTGTTGGTTCTAGCCTTGGCGCGTATGCACTCTTTGCAGTCGCCAGACTTACCATCACTGCGGATAGATGACTTGTAATAATCACCCTCCGCTTTGTTAGTTTTGCAGTATCTACAATGAATCATGATTAGCTCCTCAGAATGGAATATCCATGTCGTCAACCATCGGGGCGTTGTTCGATGCTGGATTGTTCGCTGGTGCGTTATTGCTCTGCTGCGCTGGCGCCCCGCGCTGATAAGTAACGCTATTGTTTTGCTGTCCACCTTGATTAGTCATCTGATTATTGAAACCATTTTGCGGCTGACCGTTCATTGCAGCTTCGTTCTCAGCCTTCTCTTTAGACTTCGCGCTGTACTTAATCATTGCCTCAGTCACGGTGTTAAACGCCTCGGGGTTTGCTGGCTGGTTATTAGCCTTTTCATGCGGTAACTGGCGCGTTTCAGCGTCAAAGACATTGAAAAGATCAGGTGCGCCGCGTTTAACCTCAAACTTCGTTTTATGAAAGTAGTATCTATCAGTTAAGAACATACCGACCTTCTTGCCAGCCAGCTCAGGGGCCACCATGCCATTGACGGTTACGTCCTTTTGTTGATCGAAGTCGTACTCTTGGTGCGAACCTTGCACTTGTGATAGTGAAGGGACGTTGGCGCAAAGCATCATGGCGTTGATAATATTTTCACCTGACCAGCTTTTGCCTGATTCGTCAGCGTAAGGGATTTCAATCATGGCCGTTGACTTGTCAGCGTTCATAATATGAACCGTTAAGTTATGAACAGCCGGACTCATGCGAGTGTTGGTCTTCCATGCTGCGCTAAGTATTTTATAAACATCGCTAGTATCACCAGTGATGTAGTTTGACTGGCCAACTTTAGCGGCCTTTGATTTATCGAGTTGCCAAAAGGCTTGTTGTGATTGCTGATTCATGGTGCTTCTCCTGATTGAAGAATTAAGCCTGTTCTGGCTGTTGGTATGGGTTTTTAAGTAAACCGTAGTATTCGCAAATAGCGTCATCTACAGCATTAAGGTCGTTCGGAATAAGGTCAGACTTGAACATATCTTCAGGGCTTTTAACGGTGTTGAAGCCGTTATTTTTGGTCATAAAGAAGTGGCTGTTGTCTTGGATGGTGGTCTGCAAAACCATTGTTACCATGCCCTCTAGGACGATCTTGTCATCGAGCATCTTGCCAATGGTTTTAATCTTGCTTCTACCGTTATCTTCTTGGATGTGCGAGAGGATATAAACGCGCTTATCGTCTGGCACTTCACGAATAGCAGTGTTGATGATTGACCAGGCGTTATAAGCCATGATGTTGTAGCGCTGAAAAGCAGCGTCACCAGTGAATTTTTGATTAGCGCCACCAATGTATTCATTGCCCATGACGTACTGAAAATCATCAATGACAATGACCGGTGCTTTCGACTGCAATAAGACCTGCTTAATACGCTCAGCGTTGTCAGTCGCCATTTTTTTGAATTTATGGCCACCGCGAAAGGGTAGTGGCTTGTTGTTGACGTTGATAACGCCCACTAGATTTGGGTCCAAGTGCTTCAAGCTGAATGACTTGCCTTCACCTGAATTACCTAATACAAAAGTCACGATAGCCATCAGTTGCTCTCCTTATCCATCATAAAAATACTGTCAAAGTCAGCAAGCAAGCGGTCATCTACCTGCTTGTCGGTCGGCTGGCGAGTCGCTGCAAGCGCCTGCTCAGCGTGCCAGCGTCGCTCGTCTTCCTGCGACCATTCCCAGCCTGCTTGTGATTGTTGGTACTGACTCATGACTTTCTCCCATACGCTTCCGCGATAACCTTGTTTGCATGTGCCGCTGTTTTGGCTTTGTCTGACATCTCGTATTCAACATCATTCAAATCAGCATCAAAATCACTGTCCTCGTAGTAACCCGCCAGCATCAACTTGTGACGCTCGACTTGTGCATCTTGATTTGCAAATTCGCTGTCTACAGCGTTTGGCGCGACTGCAAAAGCAATGACCGACCATGTTCCAATGGCTGCCAGTAATAGGCTGACTAGTAACTTATTCACATCGCACTCCTTAATTCACTACTGGTTAATGGGTTGCCTGTCTCGCTGACTGGCACTGCGTATAGGTGCGGCACACCAAGGTCGGATATAAACTGCGTACCGTGAAAGCAATGAATGTACGTGACAAACATTTCATCAATTGCATCTGCATCACTAACATCTGACACAGCGCATAAAATCAAACTGTCATCATGGTTGCGGCCACGTAAGGCGTCTTTTGCTAATTCTGAACCTGATAGTTCGATTGGGCTGGCGTGTCTGCCAGTGTTGATTCGTTCTAATAAACCTGTCATAATCTAATTACTCCGTAGTAGAGTGTTATGTCCCGATCAGTTCATGCTGATTGGGGCTTTTTTATGCCTGAATTTTGACGTTAAGCGCAGCGATTAAAGCGTCGGCGTGTTGCACTGCTGACAGCGCTATCTGAACGCTACTCACTTGCTTGCCAGCGTGGGCTTGAATAAGTCCTTGCATTGCTGATGCGGCTAACTGGTCGCTAAACTCTGCCCCATATCCTCTATTGCTGCTTTTACCGCGTTGACTGTGTAGATTGATGTTGCTCTATACGCGTTAAGCACCCTTATATCTACTTCGCTCATACATCCTCCTGATTCAAAGGCTTAGCCATAACAGAGCGACAGTCTTCGCCGTATTGTTCGCGCAAATCCTCCATGCGCTCATCAACATCATGAACCCATTCAGTTGTGGTAATTTCTTCGCCGCTATCAAGAAATACCGTAAATTCAAATTCCATGCTTTTATCTCCGTAGTAGTGGTCATAGACCGTTGGTTAATTCAGCATTGACAGCTAGTGATCGCTGCGTCGTCTGCGTTTTGCCTTGCGATGTGGTTATAATAGCAATACTATTAATAATAGTCAATAGCTCAACTATTAATTAGCAAAAATAAATAGCTAAACTACTATTATTTATTTTAGACAATAAAAAACCGCCTCATGAGGCGGCTTGGTTATTGAGCTTTACTACACAAGCAGCTTGTTGTACTCCACAGCTACACCGCAAATCTCAAAAGGTGAAAACCTGCTATCTATAATAGGATAATCCTCGTTTGATGGCACAAGCTCGCTATACTCCCTCCCTGTCTGCTCATCAAAACCTCTTGGCCTCCATTTCTTAAATGTGGTTGCATTCTCGCCTTTTTTAAGCGCTATTACAAAGTCACCCGCTTTTGGCTGCCTGCTTGGACTGATTAGCACCATGTCCTTTGGGTAAAAGTCTTTAATCATACTATTACCCTCTATCACGACCCAGAAACAATCATCGCCGTGTAGTTCTGTGTTATAGGGCGCCCCTTCTTCAACAATCGCATCATCAAAATAATCACAAAACGAACCAGCTTGCACGTAATTTAGTATCGGCGCTTTTTTAAACTTGGATTTTCCTTGCACCGTAAAGTTGTCACCACTCATTTGTTTAGCTAAAGACGATGAGAAGTCTGATACTGGTACTTGTAGTGACTCAGCCAGTTTTATTGCTGACTCCAAGCTCAAAGCTGTACGGCCATTTAAAAAGTGACCTACTGCGCCCTGTGTCCATCCGCAATCTGCTGCAATAGTTTCTTGGCTTATCTTCTTGCCTTTATTACGCGCCTCAATCTTTTTAGCCTCATAGATCGCCTTTAGTCTAGCGGCATCTTTTAGCTGCGCCTCTGTCAACTCAACCTTGCTCATAACGATTCCTTATTGGTTTTTGCGTATTTTGTAATAGCTTTGCTATTAATACAAATACCGTAGCTATTGATTTAATATAATAGTGGTGCTATTATTAATACCTAAGATACTTAGAGGGCAAACTTATGGACATCCTAACGCTAGAAAAAGCAGTAAGAATGTATAAGCAAGACCCACTTGCTGATCTTTTAGGGGTAACGCAGGGCGCTGTCCAGCAAGCAAGTGGCAAAAATCGAAACATATTCATTGTGCAGGACGATGACGGCTATACAGCCTTTGAAATCAAACCTGCATTTAGAACCAATCCAAATATTAACGATATTAGCCAGCTCATTAGTAGCGGACTACAACCAGAGGAGGCATAACCATGTGCCACACCCCGATACACGCATTATCAAACGAACACCGTGAGATCGCACGAGACAACCACCGCATTTTATTGCAGCGTATTGCAGACAAGGGGCAAAACGTCGTTGCAGATGCAGTCGGTATCACTGAGAGCAAAATGAGCCGTATCAAAGACACGACCGAAGGCAAGGGCGACCTTGAGCTGTTTGCAATCTTGGCCGCCGTGCTAGGTGTGAAGCTAAAAGATAAAGACGATGTTTACTGCGACCGTCGCACCGCCGAGGCAATGGCGACCATGCTACGCACCAGTGTCAACTCGCCTGATTTTATCAACATCATTTTTAAGTGAGGACGATATGGAATTAATACTTAGCGATTTATTCAGCAGCGACTTAAAGATGAGCAGTCGTGAAATTGCAGAACTAACAGGCAAGGAGCACAAGAACGTTAAACGTGACTGCGCCCTTATGCTGAATGAGCTTGAAATAGATACGCTCAGATTTGAGCGCATCTATTTAGATGGGATGAACCGCCAACAAACTGAGTATGTGTTAGATGAGGAACTAACTCTTACTTTGGTTACTGGTTACAGCGTCAAGTTAAGAAACGCGGTCATAAAAATATGGAAGCAGCTAGAAAACCAAACCGTATCACTGCAAGACGAAATCAATAAAATCTGCGCTAAAGAAAACTTTGATAAAGCACTTGGATCGTTGCACGGCAAGGGCTTGGCGGAACGTAAAAAGACCAAAAAAGCAAATAGCAATATATTCCAAAACCTTATAAACCAAGCGCAGCTAACGCTAGGGTTCGGAAAATGAAGATCACCGATAACAAACCACTCTCTTGCGAGCAGTTCAGCGCAAAACGTGCCAGCGAGCACTTAGAGCGTGAACAAGAGTATGAGCGCAAGGCAAGGCTGGCACGTCAGACCATCGATGAATGCGAGCAGGAAAAGAGAGACAAGGAAGCTGACCAAGCGGCATTTTGGAAAGTTGTTTATATCCTCGCCCATGTAGCAGCGGCACTTGTGCTATTCACAATTTATGGATTTTGGGGGAAATCATGATAAGAGAGCAAATTTTTACGGATATGAGTTGTTATCCAAAAGTCAGTGACACAGCAACACCAATCGATGCAGTTGAGTGGTTTGCTAAAAACGTCGGCATCACAAACTTGGATGATCCAAGCGTGAAGATAAAAACCATCATTGATGATGTGAACGAGTGTGAGCTGGCAAGGCAGAAAGCTAGAAAAGAGCGTGAAGCGAAAGCACAAGATGCATTCCTTGATGCGATGTTTAATCTCAATAACGGCACCGCTGAGTTACGTCAGAAGGGTGATCGCACCAAGCCAGCGGCTAAGCAGCTAAAGGTAGCTAAAAAGGTAGCTAAAAAGGTAGCTAAAAAGGTAGCTAAACCAACTACACGAGGTAGAGCGCTTGGTTTTAAGGCTGGCGAGTATAAAGAAGCCAAGGCGCGTCGTGTGCCAATCGTAGCAAAACTAAAGGCTGGCGAGTTTATAGAGGTATTGCAGCAGGACGAAAGCATAGAGAGGCAGCGTGAGTATTCTCAGCAATATTCCGATATTTCGCATATCAGAAGCAATCTGGGGTTAAAAGTGGCTCGTGTGCGCTGCAATCAAAGAGGCGTGTCTTTTTATGCTATCGACGCATTCCCACGGTACGAGTCAGAAGTGGCGATCAGTGGCACGATCAGCGATAAGAATTTGCTGCTACAAGCGCTACTGAGCAGAGAGCTAGTGCTGGCAAGTGATTTAACGTGTTCGGCTAAGGTGGCATCAAGAAATGTAATGTCGATCATGCGTAAGCACGACTTGGATATTTATACCGTGTTCAGTGGTTCAACAACTGAGGGCTGGATATTTATTCCAAATAAAGAAAAGCAGCAAGCAAAGATTCATGATCTTGGCGATATGTTGCAAGCGCTGGATCATTTAAAAGATAAAAAGGAAAAAGCTGGGCAATAAAAAAGCCTAAGAGATGCGAACTCAAAGGCCTCAAAACACTAACTAAGAAATTGGAGTATATATCTATGAACAACATTATGCAAGTAACTGACATTAGCAAAACAATGAGCAGTCGTGAAATCGCAGCGCTCACCAAGAAAGATCACTCGCATGTCATACGCGATATTCGGTCAATGCTATCACGGATAGATGATCCATCTATGGATGATGCTGATTTTAAAGAGGTTTTTGATAGTCGCGGCTATACGTCAGAGATTAGTTTAAACAAGGATTTAACACTCACTTTAGTCGCTGGCTATAACTCACGTTTTAGATATGCGGTGATTAAGCGCTGGCAAGAACTGGAGGCGCAAGCCAGCCAACCGGTCATGCCAGCACTACCGGACTTTACAAATCCAGCAGATGCAGCGATTGCCTGGGCGGAGCAATACAGAGCTAAAGAGGCGGCGCAAGCTCAAGTCACAGAGTTAAAACCTAAAGCAGCGGCATTAGACACGCTCAGTCACGCTAAAGGCTCTCTTGGCATACGTGAGACAGCAAACACGGTTGGCATACCAGAGCGCAAGTTTATAGCGCGTTGTACCGATGAAAACAAGCCAGTGTCATCAAGGTTTATGTACCGCGATGACAAAGGCAAGTTAAGGGCTTACTCGCACCGTATCAAGCAAGGCTTTATGACTCAAAAAATCACAAGCTATGCAGGCAAGAACGGTAAAAACCTTGTGACAGTGCAGGTTAAATTTACTGCAGCAGGCGTGGCTAAGATTGCAGAGATGCTTGAGAAAGAGCGCAACAAAGAATTGGAGGCGGTATGAGATTCAGAGACTACCAAGCCGAACAACAAGAAAAATCCATTCACGTTGATACAAGGCAGCCTATTGGTGAGATTACACCAGCAACTATCTGCAATGGTGTTATTAAGTGCCAGTTATGCGACCAAGATGCGAATAGCGACTACATAGATCAGGATGTTTTTGTTTGTTTGCGCTGTGCAGACTTAATTAGCAATATTTCTGCATCAGACTTTGGCAGAAGCTCTTTTTCGTTAGCCACATGGGATAGAAATGATTTATTTGGGCGTGGCAATCATAGAGAGAAGCTAAAGGATTCTGTTAAGAGGTCTGTGCTTGAAGCTAGCGACTATCGCTGCATTGCTTGTGGTGCAAGTAAGAACCTATGTATCGATCATATTATGCCGGTAGCAAAAGGCGGTAGTAACGATATAGAAAACCTGCAAACACTTTGTCGGTCGTGCAACCGACAAAAAGGCACCAAGACTATGCAGGAATGGGAGGCCTCGAAATGAGATACCACGGTCGTATTAACTATGTTAAATGCCACGAGTGGGGTTTAAACGTCGCTCAAGGCGCTTTGTTTGACTTGCTTAACGAATCTAGCTCATGGGCTAAAACGCATATCGTAGGCGAAGATGTTTACTACTGGGTTTCACGAAACAAGGTACTGGATGAACTGCCAGTCGTCTATAAAAAAGCCGACACTGTTTATCGTAATTTAAAAGTTTTAGAAGAAAAGTGCTTAATTGTGTACATCAAAGAAGGCGTAAAAGACCTTGTTATGTTGACTGAAAAAGGTAAGACATGGAACGCAAAAATCAACTCGGATTTAAATCCGAGTAACGGTGAAACGGACAAAAACACGGATATAAATCCGAGTAAGGTCGGAAATAAATCCGAGAATACAGGTAAAAACACGGATGTAAATCCGACAGATAAGGATACCAATATTAATAAGGTTACCAGTAATAAGAATACCAGTGACAGTGATAATTCAGGTGATTGGATTGATGAAAGTTTTGAAGAGTTCTATGAACTTTACCCAAATAAGAAGGGCAAGGGACAAGCAGAGAAGACTTGGAATAACGTATTCACAGGTAAAGGCAGCCACAAGAAACCAAGCAATCCAGTTGAGCTTTTTGAAACGATCATGATTGCTGTAAAAGCACAGACACCCATCATTCTTGCTTCAGAACCACGTTATAGAAAACATCCTAGCACTTGGTTGAACGCTAAGGCGTGGCTTGATGAGATAGAACACCCACAGCCAACAAACAACTTTCAGGGGAACGGATATGCAAACAACCAACCAGCTAACAACAAACCTCGCAGAGAAACTACAGAAGAATACCAGCAGCGGATGCAACGAGAGTTTAACCAAGAGTTTGGAATCGAAGTACAGCCCGACAGCCATACAGACTGCTACAGCTAAAGTCTTAAATCTTTTTGCAGAACTCAAGGAGGAGTACGGCGCATTGTTTGACAACAAAGACCATCGTTACACACCAGCCAAGGCACGCGAATGGGCAGTTGAGCTACTAGAGTCAGGTATCAACGGCGAACAGTACCAACGTGGACGCTGGCAAGCAATGAAGCAGCAGGATTATCCAGTAGAGCGAGCTTACAAGTTTATCAAGCTATGCAAGCAAGGTGAGATTGATACGTACCCCTCAGCCACAGAAGCTTTTGATAACGCTTGCAGTCAAAGCGGCTTGATCGAGGATAAGTACGTCAAGCGTCAGTGGCTCCACGATGTCGTACAGCTAACAGCGCACAGAGTTGGCATGGGTAGGCTCAAAACCGCAGACAACAAGTTTCTGGGCTATTTCAGCAAGGTTTATGAGCAGGTTTGCAGCGAGCATGAGGCTGGCACGTTGTCTCTAGTACCAGTAGAGCGTCAGATTGCACACAGTCACCATCCAGTTGAAGTGGGCAGTGAGGTGGATAAAGAGATTAGTAAGAAATTGGCAGAGTTGCGGAAAATTTCAGCATAAATAAACAGTTACTACGGAGTAAGACGCTATGAGCATTATTAAATTTGAGAAAAAAGAATATCGAGTCGTTACATCGTGTGAGCACAACAACGTAAGCATCGATAGAGCTAACAAGCGGATAACGTGTAGAGACTGTGACGCAGTGCTTGATCCTTTTGACGCAATCATGGGCTACTCAGATGCGCTAGATGATTGGGCTAAACGGTTGGATAAATATGCAGATGATACCAAGCGTGATTTTGCTCGCAATCAGATAGTCGCTCGCAGACTTGAAAATAAGAAAAAAACCAAGTGCCACCACTGCGGTGAAGTCACAGATATCAAAATCAAAGAGCCAACGCTTTGGGAGTCTCACGAAGAAATGGTTAAGGGGTCGGTATGAGCAAACCAGACCGCTATTTTATCGCCTTCGTGCATATCGACATGCCTTGGTGCAGCAGCCCGAAAGCATGGCAGCCAGTTTCTAACGATATTGTCTTATTTGAGCAGCCGGACATGCCAGCCTATGACGATGTTGTGAGTGCAGTTAAGCGGGCGTGTCCAGTAGCAGTGGGCGTCTTGCTGAATAATTTGCATGAGATCAACCACACGGATTTTTTAAAGTTTATTAACGGTAGTAAGGATTGGGAGGTGAGCACGTGAATAAGTTTATAACCAAGCACTCAGTAATTTTGAATGATTATGAAAGTCATAAATTTGTATCGTTTCAATTCTACCAAAATGGCGTGATTATTAAGAGCAGGCAAGACCAAGTAAATAACAAGGAAAGTGGCGGTAATCCAAATCATTTTTCATCCTTGATAGTCTCGCACCTAAAAAACGATGAAGCTATCAAGCTGCGTGACCGTCTTTTGGCTCGCTATCCTATTGAGGCTGACAAATGAAAAATTTAACGCAGGCAACCTTTGCAGGGCAACCAAAGTGGATCAAAAGCGCGGCAGTTGATAGTAATGGTAAAGCTCATTTCTACAGCTATAAGAAAAGAAGGTTAAGCCCTAAGCATCGTGTACCACTTTGTTATGACTATTGGTATTTAAAAGCTGGATGTAGTCTAACAGTGTTTCTTAATTTTAGGTCGGAGCTTATTGGCGATGGGTTTAATGCTGATAACTGGGAAAACAGCGCAATAAACAGAGTCCTTTAATATGAAAAAATCCCCATCCGACTACACGCCAGGCGAGCAGAAGTACCTAGCTCGCCAGCAAGCGCTCAAAGCTGGCAAGCCGAACGCCATGACGTACTTTAAAAACGTCGCAGTGACCAAGGCAGGAGATTTCGTGATTGGTTTGACATACAACATCGATTTACAGCGTTACTCATGTAGCGCGATTGAGATTGACGGGGTGCGCGATAACGGCAAGTTGTGCGAGTGGGATAAAAGCGGAAACGCACTGTATGACGATGTAAGCGATTTATTATTGGCTTCGGTACATTCGGGTGTAAGAACAATTTAAACAGCAGGAGGGCGGTAAATTGGCACGAAAAACACGAAAAAAAGGCAAAAGACCGTCGAAGCTTGAAGAATTGGTCAGAGAAATAGACGGTAAGCCTGCTAATAAGTTTGGTGCGGTCAAAAAAACGATAGATGGCATTAAGTTTGACAGTACAAGGGAGGCAAAACGCTATGAGGAGTTAAAGCTACTTGAGCGTGCCGGCAAGATTAAGGATTTAGAGGTTCAGCCAGTCTATGTTTTGGTCAAAAGCGTGAAGTACAAGAACGCCAAGCGCGCCAAGCCAGCTATGAAATATACCGCTGATTTTAGATATTGGGATGTAGAGAAAAATGAGCTGGTGGTTGAGGATATTAAATCTAAGGCCACAGCGAAAGAGACAGACTACATAATGCGTCGGCATATGATGCTTGCATTCCATGGAATTGAAGTTCTTGAAAAATATTGAAGCTCTACACGAACTGTATTGTAAACAAAAAAAAGGATTATTTTTATGGATAGATTGATTTACGGAGTTGGATGTAATTCAAAAACAAGACATAAAGCTCTTGTTGGTGGCAGACCTACAGCAGCTTACGATAAATGGCATGGTATGTTTCAGCGCTGCTATAGCCCTAGATTCCAAAAGAAAAACCCTACTTACATCGGGTGTGTTGTTGATGAAAAATGGCATGACTTCCAAGATTTCGCTGATTGGTTTAATGGCCGCGAATATAATGATATAGGTTATCAACTAGACAAAGACATACTGGTTCCTAATAACAAAGTTTATAGTCCTGACGCATGTTGTTTAGTACCTAGCGAATTGAACTCGCTATTTGTAAGCCGTGCAGCTGGCAGAGGGGTTCTGCCACAAGGTGTTTATTTGCATAAAGTTAGCGGCAAGTATAAGGCGCAATTAAATGTAAGCTCAAAGAGGTTGCATTTAGGTTACTTCGACTGTCCCAACGAGGCTTATCAAGCATACAAGACCGCCAAAGAAGCTCATGTTAAAGCCAAAGCTATGGACTGGAAAGATAGGATTGATCCTCGGGTATTTACAGCACTAATGAATTGGAGGTTGGAAACATGAAGATAGAGGTAAAAATGCTTACGGGCACAGCGCGAACAGTCGCAGGCACGGTTACGATTGACGGTCGTACCAGCTCGCTACGCAATGTACCAGTGAAGCTAGGTGGTAATCAGACAGAGCGCGAGCAGGCATTGGTTGCTGCAGCGAAAAAAGAGCAGGGAATAGGAGCGATAGATGACTGAGGAATTAAAAGCGCTGGTTGCTGCAGCGAAAGCTGTCAGAAAGTCGTTAATAGAGTACGACGAAGACGAGCACGCCAGCGGTGAGATATTTTACTGTGAAATGCTGTGCGATTCGGTCGATTTACTATCTTATGCTGTGAAGGAGTACGAGGAATCTATCAATGAAAAATAAATCTAAAACGCTGGCGCGTCACGGCTCGCTTGATGAGTATGTGGATAGCTTGCCAGCACATGAAAGCTATCCAGTAGTTGACGATACGTTTAACGACGACACGGTGGCACAGACGTTTGGCGAATCAAATGCTGGCAAGTACGTAATTGTGCCCGATGTACGTTTTGAAAATGAGGCAGACCTTGTGCGTGAGCATGGCGTTTTAATTCACCTGGTTGGCCGTGGTGGTATCGAAGGCAATCACGTATCAGAGAACGCTATTGAGTTTAAGCCTGGCGATATTGTGATTGATAACTCGCGTGATTTGGCTTGGTTGTATAGTCAGGTTGATGGTAATGCGGCGCTGGGTGAGTTTATAAGCGAGGTGAGCGAGTGATGGATATGTTAACAGTTGTTAAGCGGGAGACTCTTTCATTCAAAGGAGAGTGCATCTTGGTTGTAAGGGCGTCTGATGAACGGTTTTACGTTTCTAGGGTTCACTCTAGTGCCGCATTAGATATGTCAACAACAGGGTTTTATAATTATTTTAACCAGAACTCAAGCAAGGAAAGCACACAGCATATTAAAATTGAGTACACAAACGGCGTAGGTAGTCAGGATGTTGCCACAGCTTTTTGCGAGCTAAGCGCTTTGGTGCAAGTGCTAGAAAAGAGGTTGAAGCTTAAAACTCATTTGAGCAATCGAAAGAAATCGAAAGACTACCTTGATTGGCTAAAAAGACAGACGTTTTTTATTGACAAACAACCATTGCCTTCACCTAGCAAAAAGAAACAAGAAAAAAGAGCGCTTGTTAATGTGTCGATATTTAACATCCCCATTATTGAGGTGAATATTACTTGGTAGATAAATAAAAACACCCATGTTGGTCGCATGGGTGCTTTGGCTGGCAAGTAACAGAGCAATGTTATTCGCATGTTGATTATATAATATTTTGAGGATGAATCACATGCAGATGACAAATAAGCAGCGAGTATTGGACGCGGTTACTGATTTACACAATCAAGAGCAAGTTGTTACGCGCGAAACGCTATCTGACGTACTGGACTTAAAACAGACCATTATCGATGACAATTTGTCGTCATTGGTTAATGATGATTTGATTCACCGCGTGCAGCGTGGCGTCTATGTGCCAACAGTTGAGCATAAGCCCGCCCGCGTTATTAGTAAGATCGTACTGCCAGATGGTACGACAGTGATAGATATTGGTGACAACATTGTGCTGACGCTAACGCCCAAGGAAAGCCGCGTATTAGGCAATTTGATGATGTGCGAGGCATTGCAGTACAGCAATATCGAATCAGGTCATCACGCAGCGCTGACGACTGCTAAGATGGATTTAGAGCTTAAAAACATGCGCAAGGCACTGCGCAAGTTGACAGCAGGGCAGAACGAGAGCCAACCAGCTTTGTTGTAGGAATGAAAAACCCCGCCAAGTGCGGGGTTTTTTTTGTGCTTAAAAAGCAATGATTGCATAAAAACGCACAAAACGCGCACAAAATTGCGCGCCAGCTTGCACAGTGTGCGTAACTACCCCTGTAAGGTTCGCAATTTTCACGTACAGCGCCTAACATCATGCTATTAAAGGCTTTCGGGGTATGATATGGCCAAGAAAAACAACAAAGGCGCGACTGACTGGGAAGAAGTCGAGCGGCTTTATCGCGCAGATTTGCGCACAAACGCGCAACTTGCAAAAGAGTTTGGCGTGCATGTGAGCACGGTTGCGCGTCGAGCCAAAAAGCATGGCTGGACTAAAGACCTAAAGCAGCGTATCAAAGAGCGTACCAATGCGCTTGTGCAAAAGCGTGCTGTCAAAGCGCTGGCAAGTGACGACCAGACTATCGAAGAAAACGCGCAGATTAACGCAAACATTAAAATGGCGCACAGGCAAGACATTGGTGATGCTCGCAGTATCGCAATGACCTTGCTTGACGATCTAAAAGCGCAGATCGGCGCAGACAACCGCCAGCGCTTAGAAGACTTGTTTATTGCAGCGCTCAAAGCAGAGGTGATTGATGCCAGCGCGCTCGAAGCGTATGAGCGTGTCACATCGCTATCTAATCATGTTCGAGTGATGAAAGACCTAGCAGACACTATGACCAAGCTGGTCACGCTTGAGCGTCAAGCCTATGGTCTTGATGATGAAGATAACTCGCCAGCCGACGCACTCACCACATTACTACACAGTATTGCTGCTAATAACGGCAATGCCTTTGGCGTAGTTAAGTCTGATCCCGCGTATGAGGGCGAACCTGCCGGCAATAGCATTGGCGTGAAGGCAGACGTTGATGACTGAGATAATCCACACGACTTCTCTAAACCCACTCCCAACCGATGCAGCTGAGCTGGCAAGATGCTTAGCTGATCCGTATTGGCGTGTGTTCAGTGGTTGTCTGTATAAGATTATGATTAAGGGTGATGACGAAGAAGACGTAGAAGCTGAGAGCTATGTCGTGCCATTTAAGCCGAATGCTGCACAGAAAAAGTTTATCGATAGACTCTGGCACCGCAACATCATTCTAAAAGCGCGCCAGCTTGGTTTTACCACGCTCATTGCCATACTTTGGCTTGATCATGCTTTGTTCAACGCTGACCAGCGCTGCGGTATTATCGCACAAGATAAGAACGCGGCTGAGGTTATCTTCCGCGATAAAGTGAAGTTTGCTTACGAAAACTTGCCGACCGAGATACGCGAGCGCTTCCCGCTGGCAAGAGACAGCGCTATTGAGTTGCTATTTGCTCATAACAACTCATCAATCCGTGTGGCCACGTCGATGCGTTCTGGCACCATTCACCGCCTGCATATCTCAGAGTTTGGCAAAATTTGCGCAAAATACCCTGAAAAAGCTAAAGAAGTAATGACCGGCTCAATCCCTGCCGTTCCTGCCAGCGGCATCTTGGTCATTGAATCGACCGCCGAAGGTCGTGACGGTGACTTCTTCCGCCTCACTCAAGCCGCGCAAAAGCATTTCTATTCACGCAAGAAGCTATCGAGCAAAGATTACCGCCTGCATTTTTACGCTTGGTGGCAAGAGTCGAACTATCGCGTCAATTCGCGCTCAGTCGATATCACTGACGCTGAGCATGAGTATTTTGATCAGGTAGAGATTATCGCTAAGCGCGATATGGGTATCGATATGAAACTCGATCCTGATCAACGTGCCTGGTACGTCGCAATCAAGAACAGTGACTTTGTGGGCGCTGAAGAGCGCATGTGGCAAGAGTATCCATCGTTCCCTGATGAGCCATTCCAAGTCAGCACAGAAGGCCATTACTACGCAAAAGACATGCTACAGCTGCGCAAGCGTGGCGGTGTGTGCCATATAGACGAGCTTGACGTGCCGGTTGATACGTTTTGGGATATTGGCAACTCAGATGGCTGCGCTATTTGGTTTTTGCAGCACATGAACGGCCAAGACCGCTGGATAAGATACTACGAAGCGCATAACGAGACGCTAAAGCATTATGTCGCTGAGCTTAGAAGCTACGGCTATGTCTTTGGCACGCACTACCTGCCGCATGACGCTGATCATAAGCGCCTATCAGACACCAATAAATCAACACGCGAAATGCTTGAGGACTTAATGCCTGGTGAAGTCTTTGAAGTCGTGCCGCTTATTTCTGAGCTTATGACTGGCATACAACAGACACGCGCTGCGATGAAGTCTTACTACTTTGATGAAGTGGCTTGCCAGCTCGGTATCAAGCGCATCGAGGGTTATAAGAAGGTATTTAGCAGTAAAGACAATCGATACACGAATAGACCGAACAAAGCCAATGGTTGCTCAGAAGCAGCCGATGCGCTCAGACAACACGCACAAGCAAAAGAGGCTGGCTTGCTCGGCAGGTCGGATAAAACATACACGTATGAAGAACAGGACGCCGATGACTGGCGCGTAATGTAGAGGATTGATAGATGATTAACGTAGCGACAGACATAAGCGCAGGCGTAGTGACTGATGCAGTAAACGACGTGCCAGCCGATGAGCAAACACTCAGTCTGGTTGAGTATCAAGAGATACTACACGAGGTCGAAGAGCAACCGCGCTGGCGAGCTATTGCAGATTCAGAGATGGATTATGCCGATGGTAATCAGCTAGACGGTGAGTTATTAAAGAAGCAGCGTGAGCTTGGACTCCCGCCAGCGGTTGAAAATCTAATTGGCCCCGCTTTGCGCGCAATCCAAGGCTATGAGCAGTCGGTACGCACTGACTGGCGAGTGACGCCCAACGGTGAGGTTGGTGGTCAAGACGTGGCAGATGCACTCAATTACAAAATCAATCAAGCTGAGCGTAATAGTAAAGCGGATAAAGCATGTAGTGATGCATTCGAGACACAGATTAAGTGCGGCCTTGGTTGGGTTGAAGTGTCACGCGAGACAGACCCATTCAAATATCCTTACCGCTGCCGCAAGATTCATCGCAATGAGATTCATTGGGATATGAACGCAGTCGAGTCAGACTTGTCCGATGCTCGCTGGTTAAGGCGTGCTAAGTGGCTGCGTCCCGAGCGTATCGCTTTATCATTCCCTGAGCATAAAGACCTGATTATGTCGATCGGTCGTCATGGTGCCGACTGGTACAACATGCCAAACTTTGATGGCGGCTCAAGCACTGGGCTGGGTAATGCTTGGGGCGAAGGTCGTAGTAACACGCTGCAAGAAGAGCGCTGGTACAACACAACACGTAAAGAGCTGTGTATCTTCGAGGTTTGGTATCGCCGATGGGAGAGTGTGCCAGTTATTAAGACGCCTGACGGTCGTGTCGTTGAATATGATGAAGATAATGAAAACCATGTGATGGCTGTAGCTGCCGGCATGACCAAGCCAATCAAAGCCACAGTTACTCGTATGCGCCGATCGTATTGGTTGGGCCCACATTTACTCAGTGACGAGCCAAGTCCTTATCAGCACACACACTTTCCTTATGTGCCGTTTTGGGGCTTTAAAGAAGACGCGACTGGCATACCTTATGGTTATGTGCGTGACATGAAGTACCCACAAGATAGTTTGAATAGTGCACTGTCTAAACTACGTTGGGGTATGAGCGTCACACGTACTGAGCGTACCAAAGGTGCAGTTAATATGACTGATGCACAGGTACGCAGGCAAGCAGCACGTCCTGACTCTGATTTTGTTCTCGATCAATCTCACATGGCGAAAGCTGGTGCGCGCTTTGAGATTATCCGCGATTACCAGTTGACCGATCAACACTATCAGATGCTTGGTGAGAACAGAGAGTCAATCAATCGCACGTCTGGTATCACGCCAAGCTTTCAAGGTGGACAAGGTAACGCGCAATCAGGTTATCAAGAGCAACTGCAGGTCGAGCAGAGCAATCAATCACTTGCCGACATGATGGACAACTTCCGAGATGGGCGTAAGAATGTTGGTGAGCTCCTGCTATCGATGCTCATTGAGGATATGGGTAACGAGCCGCAGACGGTCGTTATCACTGGCGATGCAGTCACAGAAGATAGAACGGTAATGATTAATGCGCCAGAGCGTGACCCTGTGACCGGACAGACTTACTTGTCTAATGACGTGCAGAAAACACGCCTCATGGTCGCATTGGAAGACGTGCCAAGCACCAACAGCTATCGTGGCCAGCAGTTGAACGCATTTAGTGAGGCGGTCAAGTCCCTGCCAGCCGAGATGCAAGTAGCAGCCATGCCATACATGATTGCCCTCATGGATATCCCGCATAAAGAAAACTTTATCGAAGATATCAAAGCGATGCAGCAGCAGCAGACGCCAGAAGAGATCGAGAAGGCGCAGCAAGAGGCGATTAAAGACGCATTGGTTAAGGCTGCTAACGACATCAAGATGCGCGAGCTTGAGATTAAAGAGCTTAAAGCGGCCAGTGAGATTAAAAACCTTGAAGCTAAAGCAGTGCAGACTGGTGTTAGCAGTGCATATAGTGCGATGCAGGGCGGCGCTCAGATTGCACAGATGCCGCAGGTAGCGCCTATTGCTGATGAGATCATGATGAGCGCAGGCTATCAACGTCCCAACCCTTACGGCGTTGACCCTAACTATCCTACTGCCGACATGCCAGCACAGCCAGTAGAGCAACCACTGCCTGATGACATGGCTGGCGAGTTACCAGAGCAAGCGGTCGATGTGCAGCAAAACACCAGCCCGATGTTCCCGCCAGTACCGCAAGACGGTCAGTCACCCATGCAAGGCATTGAAACGCCAACAATTACTGACAACTTGCCAGTGGAGTGATAAACTGAATTGGTCAGATAGGTTGATAAGTAGCTCTTAATAACTGAAAGCGCGTTACGCTAGACGCGCTTCTGACGCCCTCTACTAGCGATTACAGTAGCGAGTAATGTTATGTCTATAACCACAAAAGAGATTGACGCCTTACGGCAGGAGTTTGTCACGCAAGCCATCAACCACAGACTGATAGCTAACTCAGTAGCGAGGTCAAGCGGCAATGCTGAATATTGCAATGAGTGCTTTAGTATTGCGCTAGAAAACATAGGTAGGCGCAACCTATCGCATATAGACATGCCGAACGGCCTTGAAAGGGACGGTGTGCGTATAGCATCTGCCTTTATCCAAGGTTACTTGACTGCTAAAAACATTAAGCTGCAAGAAGAACCCACAGAGCGTTTCATAAATCACATAGATTGTTTTGCGCAATCTGAGCAAGGTGATTTTGAAGGCTTTATAAAAATGAAGAAGTGGTTTTTGGAAAGAACCCCTAAGCATGAGTTAGAAAGGTTTATTGAAGAGACTATAGGTATTGCTGAATATATTGATACTCAGGTAAGTAGTCCTAAACTAGATGCGTTCTGTAAAGAGCTTGAGTTGTTAAAACCTAGTAATACAGACCGTTTCGCAATGGGAACGCCTGGCGTTGACCATGCTGGCGAGAACAAGGAGGGTGACTTGTGATAAGCCTCACACATGAAGAATACGACATTCTGCTAGACGAGTTTCTACTACGTGACGACATCAAGGTTATGGTGCGTCATGTCAGTCCCAACAACTATGTTGTCTTAGGTCGCAGGTGTTTTGAGACTGCCTTTAGATCATATGATGATTATATGTTTCGTAATGATAATTACAGCTCAACCGAACAGAATCTAATCAATATTGCTCGCGCCATGCTTATTGGTTACCAATTAGGTAAGGATATTAAGAGTGGTGTAAGTCAGAGAGGAGTTGCAGCTAATGACTAATCTAATCACTCACGCAATCCGAAAGATCATTAAAAAAGACCTAGAGGTTTTTGACGACCTTAATGCCACGATAATAATCCGAGGTGGCCAAACTGATGTGCCAACTTATGAAGCGGAAGTGACGTGCTTTAGACTTGATATATCTTTCAATATAGTGGTAAAACGTAGCGATGTCAGCGTAGGGGATTTTCGTAAGCAGGCGCATGAAGAGTTAAGAAAAGCTATCAACCTTAAGCTTATGCCTATGGGTAAAAAATCTGGGAATATAAATTTAAGTAATTCTTTGCAGCGGTATTTAGTGACAAAAGGTCTTTCTAATGATCTGTAATATCCAAAACGCAATCCGCAAACAAACCGCTATCGATGCGCTGGCAAGACTGAACGCTGGACTTGCTAGCATTCCACCTAAGCGCTTTATGATGGCTGGTCGTCAGCATGGCTTTACTAGATATCATATGCAATGGTTGTGGCGCGTGAATGCTGAGCGTGCTTATCTTGAGAGTGTTGTTAATTCATAGGCGAGACTGTGATTATAATAGAGATTAACCTCGATATATTTTATCCGCTGGCTTTGCTGGCCATCCTAACTTGGGGCTTTATTATGGCCGCATTAATATTAAAATAAGGATTATCTATGAACATCGACTTACTTATGAATGGTCAAGCCGAAGCAGTCAGCCTGAGCGAGCAGGGCATGAGTATCACTGAGTATCTATACAGCTTTACCAGTAGCGATGACGCGCCAGCAACCATGATGGTCAACACTACCAACGGTGACTTGATACGTGAGAGCTTAGAATCCGCGCCAGTTGAACTATCACAGAATGATGTGGACGCTACCGATAAGCCGCAGATGCGCATTACCATCAACGACATGCTGACCGACAATGACGTACTACTGTTCCGCGCCAAGCCTAAGACGCAAGGTGTGGGGATTGGTGATGCGTTGCAAGAGTTGTTGGATGAGGTGAAATCATGAATGACGATACCGTTACCTATACTGCCGAGCTAAAGCTGCCCACGCTCGAAGCCAACTTAACCACGTATGGCAACATAGCAGAGTTAAAACACCCTTGGTTCAAGCGCACGTTTGAGGCTGGCGAGGACGGCAATCAAGTAACAGTGCCGCGTCTTCGAGATATGCTTAAATGCAAAGGGTATAAGACCGAGCTAAAAGAAGATGACGAGCTGCTTATCGTCAAGGGTTCTTTTAGTGTTATGTTGGTATTGCATTACCCAGCATTCAGCGACTCTACAATCGAGCAGATAGATTGGATATTTGAAACTTTAGGTCAGGAAGTTAAAGACAGCATTCAAGCTGAGGTTGATAGAACGATGGCTAGAAGCGAGGCTTTTTGGGCTAAGACAAGCCAGCGAAATAACTTAATGCGTAAGGTGGATAGTCGATACCGCGATGGTGATTGGTTCGAGTCGTGCAAGTCAGATGATCATGATTGAGGATGAGGTGAAGTGATGGATTTAGAAAGAATGAACGACGCTGATAGCATTCATTGGCTAAAAGTCGCTATGCGTCAAGCGCAGTCAGATATTAAGAAAGCTAACAAGCGGATTTTTGAGTTAGAGCGAGAGATTGATGTGTTAAATAAAAAGCCAAAAGCACTTATTACACCACTTGATTTTAACGGCAACCCATTTCCAACTAAGTAGCTAGTGCGTTCAAACCCAAACCACCCTTCGCGGTGGTTTTTTTGTGCCCAAAATTTGGCTGGCAAGCCCGACACCCCTGTAAGGTTCGCATAAAACGCCCTCACGCTTTAAATTGTTATCAAGCCATTGCTAGTGGCGAAACCTGTTTTTTAACGGTAGCCCTCCGACATGGGTAAAGGACAGATTAATGACAGTTGATGCAAATAGTTTTATTGATGAAAACTTTGATGACGGCGATTGGTCGCCCGAACAAGCAGCGCAATACTTGGAAGCAAGTATGAATGGCGATACCGAGCAATCGGAAAGTATCGACACGCCAGCCGATACCGATGCAGAAGACGAGCAGACCGAAGTAGAAGCCGATAAGGACGACACGCCAGCCACAGAAACCCCTACCGATAAGCCCGAAGATGATGCCACGTCGAACGACGACGCAGAAGCAGACGGCGAAAAGGTTGTGTTAGCTCGTGACGGCGTACACACCATTCCTTATGAAAAGTTGGTCGAAGTGCGTGAGCGTGACCGCGTATCACAAGAGCAGTTAGCCGCTGCCAATGCCGAGTTGGAAGCTTTACGCAAGCAAGTACAAACGCCTGCCAATGCCGCACCTACGCAGCAAGAGCAGGACATTGAGACGGCACAGGCCGCAATCGATGCTGGCGTGAACCCTGACTACTTTGGAGACTTCTCTGAAGAGGCTTTAGCAGAAGGTATTAACAAGCTGATTGATGAGCGCGTATCAGCACAAGTCGATGCTCGTGTTGCAAAGGCTTTAGAGCCAATGCAGCAAAAAGAGCAGGAAAGCGCTGCTGAGGCACACATGCGCACGATTTACGAAGCGCACCAAGACGCTGATTCAGTAGTCGAGAGCGGCGAGTTTGAGGCATGGAAGGCGAGCCAGCCGTCCTACGCTCAATCCGCTGTCGATGCTGTATTGGCGCAAGGTACGGCTGAGCAAGTCGTCGAGCTACTCAACAACTATAAGCAGTCAACCAATAGCACCGCTGAGCCTGCCAAGGCCGATAACGAGCCTGCCAAACCAACGGCAGACGAGTTAAAAGCCAAGGCACGCGAAGCAATCAACAATACCGCGCCCGCTGTTCCTGCCAGCCTAAGTGATATTCCTGGTGGACACAAAGGCGCAACCAATCTTGCCGAGCAGATGGACTCAATGTCTGCTGTTGATCTGGCAAACACAATGATGGACTGGTCGCCTGAGAAGCGCGAACAATACTTAAACAACCTTTAGGAGTGGCAATAGATGGCTACCAAAACCCACGCCGCATACGGCGATAAGAAAAACATGGTTGTACAGGCCGCTGGCTTGTTTGCAACTCACATGAACCGAAACGGCACGATGAACAAGCTGACAGGTAAGATGCCTAAAGGCACTGCTGGCGCTGAGGCGACTCTACGCAAGCAAACTACCCAGCACATGCCTATCGTGCAAGTACAAGACTTGGGTAAAGGCACTGGTGATGAAGTCACCTTTAACCTACTCAATCCAGTAGGCGCAAAGCCCATCATGGGCAGTAACTTTGCCGAAGGCCGCGGCACTGGCATGTCGTTTAGTACCGATAAGCTGCGCGTCAATCAAGCGCGCTTCCCAATCGATATGGGCGATACGATGACCACCATTCGCAGCCCCGTTGATTTTCGTGCCGTCGGTCGCCCCGTCGCTCAAAACTTGATGGACCGTTATGTCGATCAGTCGTTACTTGTGCACATGGCTGGCGCGCGTGGCCATCAAAACAACATTGAGTGGGTTATCCCTACCAGTGATGATGCTAAATTCAATGAAATCATGGTCAACCGCGTTAAAGCCCCGACCAAAAACCGCCATTACTTAGCGACTGGCGATGCTGTGCAGCAATTTAGCGAGACTGGCGGCGAGGTTGATATCACAACTGCTGACATGCTGAAGATGGACACCATCGATAGTATGAAATCACTGATGGACCAAATCGCCCTACCGCCGCCTATCGTTAAGTTTGAAGGTGACACCATGGCGGATGATGACCCAATCCGCGTTTGGTACCTCTCGCCAGCCCAGTACAACAAGTTTGCGGCTGATCCTCAGTTCCGCCAGTTCCAAGCCGCTGCGTTGGCTCGTGCCGCTCAAGCTGCTGGCCACCCATTGTTCAAAGGCCAGGCTGGTATCTGGAATGGCTTCTTGATGATCAAGATGCCGCGCCCAATCCGCTTCTATGCCGGTGATGACATGCAGTATTGCACCTCGTACACCAGCGAAGAAGAAGCCACTGCTAAAGTGCCAGAGTCATTCGGTGAGAAGTTTGCCGTTGACCGTTCGCTTATCTTGGGCGGGCAGGCTGTCGCTGAAGCCATGGGCGCTGCTAAGAGTTCAAGCCTGCCGTTCTTTTGGTCAGAGAAAGAGCTTGACCACGGCGATAAGGTCGAGCTGCTTATCGGTGCTATTCGCGGCGTCTCTAAGATTCGCTTTGATGTGGACACAGGCAACGGCCATGAGTTCACTGACTACGGTATTACTGTGGTCGATACTGCTGTCGATTCGTTCGGTCGCGGCAAGTAAGGCTATCGTTGAGCGCTGCGCTGGTGGCGCTTAGCAATCACTGACTTCATCAAAAAAAAGGGAGATAGCCAGATGGCTACAATCAAATCAAACAAGGCGCTGGTGACCAATCACTTCACCTTTACTGCGCCTTACGGCAATACCACAACGCTCGGTTACAACCTAAAGACCAATGACACTGGTGTGGTCGAAGGTGGTGATGCAGATACCGCGCCGCAAGTGGGTGATGTTATCGACTTGGGGTTACTACCTGAAGGCTGGTGCTTGGCTGATGCGCAGGTGTTTGTCACTGTGGGCATGAGCGACACAGTCACAGGCAGTTTAGGCTTTGCTTATGAAGACGGCGAAGATGATACCGATGTACCACAAGACGATGAGTATTTTGTGGCTGCTGGTGCCGACCTAGCAACTGCTGGCCGCTTGCGTGCTGACGGTAGCAAGCTTGTCGTACTGCCCAAACCTGCCCGCCTAATCCTCACGCTGGCTGGTGCAGCCAATGCCAAGGCGTCAGATATCACGGTGACAGTATCAGGCGAGTTGACCGGTTATAACTAATAACACCGTTGCTCAGATATGAGCAACGGAACAATATCAATGCTTTACAAAGGCTGGCTGGTGACAGTCGGCCTTTTTTCTTAGGAGTAACCAGCGATGGGACAACAAGATGAAGTATCAATCAAATACATTGGCAAGCGCGAACCGTGGCATGACCGGCTTTACCGCACTGGCCTTGTCTTTGATTGCAATCAAGTACGCACTATCCCTTGGGATATGGCCCGCAAGTTTTTACGTCACGAAGACCTATTTGAAAAGGTGGATGCTGATGCGAAAGACGAAAGTGATGAAGCGGGTAAGTCGTCAGAAGATGATGCGCAGAATGACAGCGAGCAAGATTCTGATGATACGCAGGCGCTGCTTGATGAGCAAGAGGCTAAAAATAAAGACAAAGATGATGAGCAGCGTGAGCTGCAAGCGCTGTATGACCAGGTGAATGTCATGGACAAAGATGCGCTGAAAGACTTTGCGCAAAATCACTATCAGCAAAATACCAATAACTCTAAGTCAGTCGAAAACATCCGTCTTGATGTGACCAGTATGATTGACCAGTTTGGAGCACCGTAATGATTTTATCTGAATTGATACGCAAGTTTCGTGTTGCAGCTTTTGATATGGAGCAGCCGTATCTATTCGCTGATGAAGACATTACCGACTGGCTGAACGATGGCGTGAAGGAAGCAGCTATCCGTGGCCGCTTGATTCATGACTCTACCACCACTGAGGTTTGTACTGTCAGCACGCAGCCTGGTGTTGCTAACTACGCGCTGCATGAGTCTCTATATGAGATTGATGCTATCCATTGGTTAGGTAGCAGCAACCCTTATGAAGCAAATCCGTTGTCTTTAATCTCACAAGAAGAGATGGCTGATATCTGGCACGACTGGCGCACACGCGACCACGGTACGCCTGAATACGTTATTCAATACGACACAGGTATCAGGCTCGTGCCAGCGCCTCGTGAGGCTGGCGTGATTGCGCTTGAGGGTTATCGCACGCCACTTGCGCCAATGACGCTCGATACCGACCGCCCTGAGATAAACATCATTCACCATGAATACCTTATTCAGTGGGCGCTTCATAAGGGTTTCAGCGTACCTGATGCTGAGACTTTTGACTTAAACCGCGCAGCACTGGCTGAGCAGGAGTTTACCAATTACTTTGGTGAGCGTCCTGATGCAGACTTGCGGCGTATCACACGACACGATATACCCCATACGGTTAAGCCGTACTGGGTTTAACTCAATACAGGAGACAGCCTGATGGCTAACACGTTATACGATGCCGCACGCAAGCGGTTTTTAGAGGGACAGATCAACTGGATGACCGATACTATCAAGGTCTATCTAGTCGATACTGGCGCTTATACGCCACAAACCAGTACGCATGAATACCTATCGGATATTTCAAGCTCAGCGCGTATTGCTGGACCGGTGAGGCTAACCAGTAAAGCTACCGCCGGTGGTGCAGCTGACGCCGCAGACGTTACGTTTACCTCAGTCAGTGGCGCAAGTATTGAAGCTATTGTGATTTACTCAGATACGGGCACAGAAGCTACCAGTCCGCTGATTGCCTATATCGACACAGCTACCGGCTTGCCTATTACGCCCAATGGCGGTGACATTATCGTCACTTGGGATAACGGGACCAATAAGATATTTAAGTTATAATCCCTATAAAGCCGTTCCTCAGATATGAGGAACGGAACAATAACAATGACTTAGGATTGCTGATATGACAGAAGCTATTGAGAAGCCAAAGCGTAAGCCGCGCGCTAAGAAGCCGCCAACGCAAACAGCTGGCGTGACTGGTATTGACGGGCATGGCGGCATGGGTGAAGCACCAGTAGAGCCGCGCATTAATTGGTTTAAGTTGGTAGGCTTGCCAGCTTTTGAAATGTTTGTTGCTGAGCAGTCCGGGCAGACAGTTGGCAGCGCTGCTAATGACTGGGTAGCAGCAAGGCGCGCCACGCTAGGGGATAGTGCGCTTTATGATCAGTATGCTGTATGGCATAAAAACAAAGGGCTATGGGCAAACGAAACGCCCACCGGTGAAGTTAAGGATTAATCATGGATTTTTTAACCTCTGACGGTGCGTTCACTAAGATTACAACCAGTAGTGACGGCAATCACCCGGATCAAATTTACGAGAACTGGTGTACTGAATTAGGGGTGACTTCGGCTAGCGCTGGAATGGACAGTGATGACACCGGTTGGACTACAAGGGTAACACCTGGCGCAAGCATAAGAGCGCTGGGGCTAACTGATAAACTGGGGTTTGCGTCTGAGGGTAGTATTGAAATATTTAAGACCGAGCCTGGGGCTGGTGCCTCAAAAGGCATAGACATTCCTGGCGTATCCAGAATGTACACTACCAATGCTGGCGTCCGTAGAATGTGTATTAGCTTCCACCCAGGGTATGATGCTGGTAGCGCAGGCACCAAGCGCGCGCAAAATGACCGTTATTTTTTATTATCAGGAACGATAAACCGAAGCAGCGCTTCTAATGCGACTGTATATTTTGCGCTTCGGCTGGAGTATGGAGTGGGGTTTACACTGGCGCTAAAGCTAATAAACAAGGCTAGCATACCTATTTATGCTTTTGAGATAGGCGCTAACGACTCTACCATAACCCAGCAAGCCTTAATTGCCACATTATCATCTTCTGATCCTGAAACCTTGGTAGTGAATGGTGATTATCGATACGGTACGCTATCCGGCACCGTCATCAATGAAGCCGGGCTTCCTGCTGAAAGGGAGATTAGATGCTATGATCGCGTAAGCGGACAGCTTTTATATAAAACCCAAAGTGATGTTGCTGGCGCTTATACTGTCCCAGCGCTGAGTGATGGTGAAATGTATATAGTTGCATTAGACGATGACCTGCCCCCGTCCTTAAACGCACTGATATTTGACAGAATTACATACAATTAAGGCTAGCAATTATGAGCTACGATAAACCTTTAAGCGATAGCTTGGAGTTCAACTTTGGTCAAAGTAGCCCATACACAACCCCTGATTTTAATGCGCTGCATTTTGACTTTTTACCGCCGTCAAAAAAAAAGGATATAACCTACAAGCCGCCAGCTAATAACAAGCTGGCTTTTAACTTTAGTCAAAGCTCAGCCTACACACCGCCTAAATTCAACAGTATTCACTTTGACTTTCTGCCACCAGCCAGCAATGGAAACGAAATATCGCCTTTCGGCATATTCAACCCCAACAATGCTGGCGAGCCTACAATACTATGGACTGAGTTTGCAGACCCTTACGGCTTTGACGCAAGCAGACTTGGCACTGCTACTGTAAGGCTTGGCAAGCCGGTACCTGTATTTAACTTCACGTCATCTCAACCCTACACTAAGCCAAGCTATGAAAGCATACGTTTTGTTTTTGGCAGTGGTGGTGCAAAAGGGATAGTCTTAGTACCAGCTATTGATCCTGGTCCTTTTGGCTTGGCTGGCGTTAAGCAAGACCAGCCTATAACTGGCGTTGGTGGCTTTAATGCGTCCGCAATAGGTCAGCTAAAGATAAGTAACAAGACAACCTACTTATCTACACCAGGCATAGCTTCTTTTAGATCCGGCACCGCACAGCTAAAGAACAAGACTGAGCAGCTTTACCCTACTGGCGTTCCTGCCAGCCTTTACGGTAAGCCGCTAATATTCAACTCAAAACAGTTCGCGCCGGTACAAGGTAGAGATCAATCCCTTTACGGCAAGCCGTTTATGAGAGGTGGTGTAAGATGGATAGATCCTAGTGGTTTATTATCGCAAGCCATAGGACGCCCAGCACTACTTAACACAACGGCGAACCATTACGCTTACCCCACCGGCATACCTAGCAAGACAGTGTTTGCGTCACCCGTTATCACACCTCATACAATATGGGCGCGTGGAATACTAGGTACTCAGTTTGGTAATGTTGCCGTAATACCGGCGCTATCCATAAAGCCTAAAGGTATCAATAGCTTTGCTGCTGGCAATACTACTATATGGTATCGCGTAAGACCATTGGGCGTGGCTGGCTTTGGCTCTTATGAAACCGGCTATCCTAAAGTATTTGATCCCTCGCAAACTTTCTACCCAAGCCCTACGCTTAGATCGTCTGTCTTTGGTGATGTGCGTATTCGTAATAACAATTCATACATCAAGCCAGCTGGTATCGATAGCCTGGCTATGAGTGAATGGGCAACGATATATCCTAGAAACAAAGTTTTATATGCGCGCTCATTTGTAGCTCAGCTGTTTGGTGATACAGTAATTAATAACAAGTCACCGTCTATATTCTTTAACGGCTTGCCAGCACCGGCGTTCCCTGATCATGCTATTGGTTATCGCATTAGGAAGATTGCGCCCACCGGCTTTGATCATTTAAAGCTAGGCAGTCCTAACGTCATCAAAACGCCTGAGCTAAACCCCAATGGATTAGCCGCTACGGGCTTTGGCTTGCAATGGGTATCAAACTATACCAGGCACATACAGAACAACAGCAAGGACCATAGTAGCGCTGGCGTACCAGTAGTATGGTTTAGGTTTAGGTATGTAACGCCCGGATCTTGGCAGTCGTCAAGGTTTAGCTCAGCTGCAACCTTAACGCATGGCGTGCGTGAAGTAATAGGTAAAGGCTTTATCCAACAAGGTTATGGTAATGCCTGGGTTAGTCGCGGCGTCAGATTGGTTCAGCCGCTTTCTATCCATAAAGAATACCCAAGCAATCATTTTGTAGGTCGGCACCAACAGATCAGCCCACTAGGGTTTGTTGCCACAAAATTTGGCACGCGCATTATCCCTGATATACAAGCCTTGTACCCACTAGGGTTTACTGGTGTTTTTGGGCTGGCAAGCGTGGACCTATCTATTAGGCATTTAAAAACTAAAGGGTTTGCAACTGGTGGAGATCAGGAAGCGCTAAGATGGGGCTGGCATACGGTATATAACAAAACACAATACATCGTCCAGGAATTTGCTGGCGATAATGGATTGGTGCCGCCTAAGTGGTCAGACTGGACGGCCATTGCTAATAGGAATAGAGTTATCCGCGCAAGCGGCCTAAGCTCGCAAAAAATTGGTTACTCACAAATTGATAACAATGCAGCGCCATTGCTTCCAAAAGGTATTGAGCCGCCAGTAAGCAACAACACAATGGTGGCGTATGCTATCCGATCGATACCGGCAGATGGTATCAAGCCGCCGCTAGTTAGCAGCTGGGTAGTGGTTTATAACGACGCAAGAGTGATGAATCCAAAGGGATTGACACACTCAGACTACGGCAATGCTGGCGTGGTAAATACTCGCAGGTATTACCGCAACATAGGGCGTATTGATAGCCTAGAAACAGGCACGCCAATGATAGCGTATGCAATCCGCACGATTGATATTGAGCCTAGATACTCTATTGCGCCGCCACAAATAAACCTACCGACGGTGGATTTATACACAAGATATATAGGATTTCAAGGATATGAAACCGCTAGGCATGGCCTAGCATCACTATCTATTCATTTAAGGATTATCGCGCCTAAATGGGTGCATAGAGATAAGGCAGGCGTGCCAGCGTTAAAAAACCTAACGCCTGAGCTTGGTGTGTACGGTCACAATAGCGATGAGTATGGTCGCGCACAAATAAGGACACAGTGGCGCGAGGTGATAGCGCAAGGCGATAACTCGAACGTGTTTGGTTTGTTGAAGATAGCAGACACCAAGCAGTCAATAGAGGTTCGAGGTTTACAATCAGGCATATCAAGCCAGCGCCATACCGTTACAAAAACAGGCACCAATCCTTATGTTGTTCAAAATATATGGCTAAACAATGATTCAGACGATAGTAAAGATGGGTTTGGCATACCAACAGACGCCAGTTTCTTTGATAAGCAGGTACCTAAGCCGTCACTTAATCAAAATGTGATATACCCCGAGGGTAGGCAATCATCAAAATTTGGCACTATATTTATGTGGTCCAATAATCTAATGGTTGATGGAGGCATTGGCTTCCCTGATAACTCAGTGCCAAACCCCATGGTCAGTAATAAAGATAGGGTTGTCGCAATTAGCGAGGGCATGGATTATACAATAGAGGTGAGTGAGGGAGCTAGGCTGTCACCTCACACTATCTACGCAGTCATGGACGCGCCAGCGCAAGCAATCAAAAATCACAAGCCAGGTAGATTGCATTATGTTAATTCAAACGGAGGTAACAGAAAACCTGGCGAGGTGTTTGGTCGTGCTTTTGTGGAAAGTACAATAAGGACTATCAAGCCAAGATGGTCGAGTCCGTCATCTTACTACACCATAGGTCGCCCTACGCTAACCCTAAGTTTGGCCGTAGTTAAACCTGACTCGTTTAGGTTATCTCGTTTTGGTATTCCAAGCATTCCTTTTACGCCGCAATCAATCGTCGTTAGGGCTGGCGTGTATGATAACGTCTTTGGTATTACAGGTGTTAAGCCGCCGCCATACACAGGGCCGCAATATATAAACCTAAAAGGTATTTATAGCACCGTCTTTGGTGCAACCTACACTGATAACTATGTACGCACGCTTTATGCGCGCGGTGGCGATAGCTTGATCATGGGAAAGAAAAAGAGCAACGACACGCCGTTTATGTGGCAAGGCTTGCGCATAGGTGAGCATGTGCCGCTTATAATAGGCGGTGGTGATATGGCATTGTATGGCGAGCACAGAATAAGCCACTGGATTCAAGAGGTTTTATCAGAGGGTTTCGAGTCTTTTAGAAGCGAGTATAGCTTAGAGTCTTTTTATGATCGTATGACGGTTAAGAACGCAGACAAAAAACTACCAGCCTTGTTGACGATTAACACCGCAAGTATTAATCCTGCCAGCGCCATTGGCTATCAGGATGTAAAATATGGCCAGCGTTATATTAGGCCGGACGGTAATTCAAACCAATATAGAAAAGGAGCGCCAAGTGCCTAATCAGAGCTTTATGCCATGTTTCGGTATTGATAACACAAGCGAGGATGCTGCCATGGTCCAAGGTGGCCGTGAGCCGTTTGTTTACATGCGCGATGCAGTAAATGTGAATGTCACGCCAGCTGGCAAGATGGATATGATTGCCAGTGGCGGCAAGGTGACAGACAAGTCTTATAAGCACATTTGGCAAAGCCCGTTGCATAAAGACGTATTTGCCGTGCTTGGCGATGATCTTGTCAAAGTAAATACCGCTGATTGGACGCATGAGGCAATAGCAACCATTGGCAATGGCGGCACAGTCGTGTATGAAGTGCTTAATAATCGCGTGGTAGCAGCCAATAAGTATGGTTTATTCATCTATGATGGCAAGACGTGCCAACCACTAACCATTGACGCGCCACCGCCGCCATTTCTAGCCAGCGCAATATCTGACCACACCAGAACGAGAAGTGTTGCTATCTCATGGTTGCGCGGCAATATGGAGTCGTCGCTGTCTAACTATGTACCAATGGGCGAGGGTGGTGATGTAGCGCTGCCAATGGTGACAGACCCAACGGTGACTGGTGTGAATATTTATGCCACCAGTGTTGGCGGCACCGACATGCAGCTGGCAGGTGCTGTCAATCGTGACGACACCAGCTTTACTATCACTGAGGATCATAAGCTCGGCATGGCCGCACAGTTCGCCCATCTATCACCCATGCCTACAGGTAAGTATCTTTGCTACTGGCGCGGACGCTTAATCACAGCCACAGCCAACGTCATCCGTTTTAGTGAGCCGCTGGCTTATCACTTGCACGATGAGCGCCATGGTTTTATCCAAGCCAGCCAGCGCGTCACCTTTATTCAGCCAGTCGATAATGGCTTATGGGTGGGGCAGGTTGATCATGTGATATTCATTCAAGGCACCAGTCCGGACGATATGACCATCTCTATTAAGAGCGCTCAAGCACCGGTGCCAAACAGCGCAATACAAATACCAAGTAATGATATTGGTGAAGTAGCAGAGGGCGGCAGCCTGGTAACAGTCTGGCTGGCAAGCAACGGTTATGTAGCTGGCAGTAGCACTGGGCAAATCATAGAGTATCAGTCTGGGCGCATTAGCAATATCAGTGCACAGTCTGGCACTACTGTAAGGTTCGACCGCAGGCTCGTCACAGCGGTAAACTGATCACGGTTAATTAAATTGTCAAAGGAGACAAAACCGTGAAATCACAAAAGTCATTAAACCCCTTCTTAGCCAGCGCCTTACTAGCAGCAGTAAACGCGAACGACTACACGACCAATGATGACGGCAGTATCACCACTGGCAAAGGTATTACTGCCAAAGGTGAATATTTTGACCGTATCAACGGCGGCGAGTGGACTCGTACCGAAAACCTTATCCCAACCGAAGGCCTTGCGCACATTCTAAACGTCGCGCTCGGTACCACGCCAAAACCTGCCAGCTACCACTTAGCGCTATTCTCCGCAGCAGCGCAGCCACAGGCTAACTGGACAGCTGCAAGTTTTGCTAGTACCGCCTCTGAGATTGTGAGTATGACCGAAGGCTATAGCGCAGCCACGCGACCAACCTGGACGCCTGCTAATACCTCGACCAACTCAATCGATAACATGGCAGCCGTCGCAAAAGTCACCATGAAAACTGCCAGTAGCTTAACCGTTCAAGGTGCAGCCATGCTGACCAGTAGCGCAAAAGGTGGGACGACTGGCGCGTTAATCAGTGCGAGTAAGTATGCGTCACCTCGCGTATTTCAAGATGGTGATACTTACGAGATTGGCTATCGCATCAGCTTAACAGTGTAGGTGGGCCATGCACCAGCCGCGCCCGTATGGGTTACACAGCATTGGCTTGCCGCTTACTGAGAATGACGAGTCGTTTATCTCAGCAATCACCAAGCGCATAACAAATCTTAAAGGCGCGTCAGGTGTTGATAGCATGAAGATGGTGTACGACCTGCCTGATGGTGGGTATGTTGTCGTGCAAGATATGGGTGGCAACTTTCGAGTAATTACCCATAAGCCTATCCATGGTAAAGACCCTATCTTTGATGGGGTTGAGGCTGATTATATACCGATGTTATTCTCAGGAACCATCACTAAGGCGGCGGTTTTTGAAAACGAGCCGGTGGGGTTGCGCTTAACTGAACAAGCGCGCCGTCGGTTGGTGAATTACGACCATCTCAAGACAAAGCCTAGCAAGGATATTGAATTACAGCGCTTTCGTATCGACTATAACGACATAGTTGCCGAGTTCAAACCAAAACTTCAAACCAAGATACTAAGAACACAATACAGCCAGCAGCGACCTACCTGGTACTCAGGTGCGATGGCTGAGGTCATGCAGATTGTCGGTGGTTACGGCAGGCAAGACTTCAACAATCTACCTGATGAAAAGATTAATATATTTGAGCGCGCTCGCGTCAAGCTGCCGTCCGAGTGGTTAGAGCGCATCAATGAAGAGCTTATAGGCTTGCGATTGCCAGCCTATACAGGATTACCGCCATCCGATGGTAGTTTTCAGTTTGATTATAAATTCAACAACACCAACGCCATCGGCTTCGATGACTTGCGTAGGCCGTGGCTATTAAGGATATCACCGGCTGGCGTGTACGCTATGCCGCTTCCTATCGTGCCAGCCACTCGAACAACAGCCTTTAGGCAATACATGCAAGAGGTGGGTGATGACGAGGTGCTGGCTATCCTTGACCGCTTCGGCGGTATGCCAAGCGGCGAGTCATTCCCACCACACAAAGAGTTTGAAGCATGGCGTCGAGCTGGCGTGATTATAAAAGTATGTGATACGTCGGACTTTTATAGTCATATCGCCTACAGCAGCGCGTGTGGTTGGTCGTTAAACAGCCGCGGCACTGAGGGTTATAACACTTGTTATGACTACTACGATGACGAGGGCTTAGGGTATGGGTTGACTTACAATCTTACTTTGAAGCTGGTGTCCACTGATCAGTATTACGGTGCAGAGCCAGTGGAGTTGATAGACAAAGGCCCAATCGCTGAAAAGATAAGGCTTTATCTTGGCCAGCTAATACCCACGATTGGCGCAACCGGTGAGGATAGAGCGATTCTTTATAAACTTCGACGTGCAAGGTCGAGCGATATATACCAGCGTGCGCTTGGTCGCAATGGTGAGGATGATAAGGATTATTGGCATAACTTAGAAATGCCGCCTATCGCTGAGCATACAGGTAGTGTGCGCGAAGTGTATCGCGGCTATCTTTATCATCCTGCTAATTTTCAGTTTCAACCACAAATCAAGTTTCCTGAACCGCTAATGGGAGGGTGTATATCGCATGACTTCCTACCGTTGATTAACGGTAGGTATAAAGACAAATACCCAAACAGCGACACCATCATGTTTGCTTACTATATTGAGAACGACTTGAAAGTCGTTAAGTATTTTGTTGATTGGGGTGCGTTTGATCGAAAGACTGAGGGAAATTTTGAGCCTATTATGCAAGTTGGCAGCTGGTGGCAAGAGTCCTATTCCGGAAAGTCCAGCATTCAAGGTTATTTTTATAGTACCGATATTGATGATAGGGAAACTATTGCGCCGACCACAACCTATACCACCATCAAAGGTGAGAATAAGGGTTATGACTCAAAGCCTTACTTTGCTTTTGATGGGCCTCTTCATATGTGTGGAACGCTTGCGCGTAATCGTTACTACACTCATGAAACCGAAAGCACAACCTACAACAAAAAAAACCTAACACCCGCTATCTGTATTCCCTACTTGTGCCGCAATATGATTATTCAAACACTTAAAACCACTACAGAGTCAGAGTCTTACAGTAAATCCCTAAAGTTAAATAGCGTCCAAGACCCCCATACTTACCGATTTTGGACATATGATTTTGTGTTCCATTGGATAGTAATGACAATAAAAAACCCGAAAGGCACACCTTACCCAAAAAATGCTAACCCTGTTTGGGTCGAGGAGCATAACTACGGCCCTACCGCTTGGAATAATTTTGCTGACAACGGAGATTGGCTTCCAGGACTGCCACAAGACTTTACATGGCTCATTCACCCTAATAGCAACGAGCATCTATTAGGCGGTGGTGGCGGTCCGCCTAAAGTTAGCGAGTATAGCAACTCGACTAGAAATAGTGGCAAGCAGTCCGGCAAACTGATGTTAAGTGCTATTAACTACTCCAGTCTAATCAGCACCAACATTCCAGCTAACGGTTACTATATTGGCTCACCTACTGAGTTTGGCGATGTGTTTTATCGCGATGCTTGCAAGATAGTTTTTGGTGAAAGCACTTACTACAACGTATCGGAGAGTACGCCGAAGTACAGCCGCGCAAGATGGGGATATTCAAAACTACCCGATCATAAAAGCGCCCATCATTTTATAGGAGTCATCAATGAGTAATTATAGAGATGATAGCCAAGACACGGCGATAGCTTCTGATAGAACATTTGGCGGCTTGCGTGCAGTCGTCGAGGAGTTATTGCGCGCATCAGACGCCTTACTATTCGGCCTTGCCATTACGGTATCAAGTAGCGCGCTTGCCAGCGACGAGGTGATAGACAGTAGCACTCAAGTCTTGCATGACAGCGCGCTTATAGCAGACCAGCCAATAGGTAAGAACAATGCCAGCAGGCTTCATACTGACGGCGCTCAAGCTACCGAGACATGGCAGCATGGCTTGCTGGCTGCGCAATCTGATAGCGCAGTTATAAAAGATTATCTAATAACTGGAAGTACGCGTTCGATCACCAAGGACAGCGCCCAAGCATCTGACAGCGTGACAAGCCAGCGCATTGTCACCCATTTAATCACTGATAGCGTGCAAGCATCGGACGGCTTAACCGCTATTGAGCGCGATACCGTCATCGATATTGCAGGTGTAAGCGACTATGTGACAGATAACTTGCAAGCGGTGCAGTTGGTCACCGACCACGCCGCTGCCACAGATATCGACATGAGCACCATGTCTGGCATGGTTGTTGATAGTGCTGGCGTGTCTGACAGTGTGATAAGCAAGCGCAATGTGGCGGCGCTATTGGCAGACAATCTATCTATTGCAGATGAGTTGTTGTTTAATCGCACCGATATTATCAGCGATAGCGCAGCTGCAAGCGATACAGCCACAGGCGAATTTGGCGCGGCTGGCGTGTTGGTCGATGCTGCAATTATCGATGATGCCGTTATCGATAGCATTACTCAAAACGTCGTCGCTACAGACAGCGCAGTTATCACCGACAAGGTGACTGATAAGCTTGATGCCAAGGTGCTAATCAGCGATGGCGCAGTGATTGAGGACGCGCCAGTTAATAGCGGCGGTTACTATGGGCAGGCATGGACCGCGAACGTCGATAGCTGGGCGATGAGTCGCTACAACCCATACAACTACAATCGCCTAGTGGTGATTGATGGCGTGCTATACGGTGAAGCGGATGACGGAGTTTATCGCCTTGACCAAGAAGTGGTGCCAGTCATCGCCAGCATCAAGACTGGCAAGATGGATTTAGGCCATGGACAGCTAACCCATCCTAATGCCGCCTATCTTGAGTATGAACTAGAAGGCAGTGCTGCAATGACCGTGCACACCACACAAAAAGGCGTATCACAACAATACACCTATACCCTGCCAAATGAGACAGCAGGCGAGCTGACTAATGGGCGGTTCGTCTTTGGCCGCGGCTTGCGTGGTCGTCACTTTGCTTTTGAATTAATCATGATTGGTACACATGGCCATGTAAATGACTTGTCTATCGAGCACACCCCAACCAGTCGGAGAGTATAATGCCATTAACCATTAGAGGTGCTATAGCAGATAATATGCTATACCGGGCCACCAGTACGGTGACCGAGAAAATAAAAGACCTAGACGGCTTGTCGAGACGCTACAACAATGAGTTGTCAGGCGCGCTCAGTGATATTAGTAGTATCACCATTGCTGATATTGAGGCACCAATCAGACCGCAGACGCCCGAAGCTGTCGTACCGAATTACAATATCGATGCGTTCCCAACCTATGACCCTGCCAGCCTAGTTATTCCTGATATGCCGGATATGTCGGATATCGATAAATTTTTGGGCGATTTGAATGTCAGCGACTTAGGGCCAGAGCCGGAAGCGCCGACACCGATATCTATTACAGCGCCACAAGCGCCGGAGCTTGAGCGGGTAAACCTGCCAGCTCGCCCAGATATTGCGATGGATATCACTATCCCTGATGCGCCGACCATTGACCCGCTGGCTATGCCGGAGCGCAATCAGACCAGCATCACTATTGATATTCCTGATACCCCAACCGTTGATACGGTGGCGGCGCCCGATAGACCAAACGTCGATCTTAGTGTCAACATGCCAGCAGCGCCAACGCTGAACGAGCATGACATGCCCGATAAGCCGGATTTTGATACTAGCATTACACTGCCGACACTCGATGCTTTTGACAAGCTAAACACCCCAGAGCGACCAAACGTCGATATGGAAATCGACATTCCCGAAATGGTTGATTTGCAAATCCCTGAACTCGAAGCGCTTGAGAAACTTGAGGTGCCAGATTTTGAGATACCAGAGTCGAGCTTTGAAGTATCGGACCACCCTTATGCAGAGCTGGAGATAGAGCTTTACCAGGTAGAAAACCCTGAATGGGATAAGTGGTGGGATGAATCTGAACATGAGTACGAGTCGGAGCTATTTGATGCTTTAATGAAGAAGTCGGCGGAGATGCTGGAGAAGCCTGAAAACTTTGGCTTACCAGAGCCAGTGGTTCGAGCACTCTTTGACAAGCCGCGTGAGCGTATTAGCCAAGAGGTTGAGCGCAGCGTACAAGAGGCGTATAACACTTTTGCCGCACGCGGGTTTAGTATGCCAAGTGGTATGCTTGCCAAGCAGGTTAATGTGGCCAGACAGGAGGGTCAGCTCAGAGTTGCCGATTTAAACCGTGACATATTCACTGAAGCCAGTAAGATGCAGGTTGATGCCCTGCGCTTTGCCGTGCAGCAAGGGATGGCTTTAGAGCAGCGCACCTATGATCGCCATAAAGAAATGGTTGAGCGCTTATTTGAAGTCGCAAAATACAATATTGAGGCAAGTTTTCGTATTTATGAGCATCAGTACACCTTGTTTGAGTTACAAAGCAAAGGCTTTGCAGACATGGTTGACACCTATAAATCCAAACTTGAGCAGTTTGCTACTGGCGCTCGATTGCAGCTTGAGGCGCTGGCTGCTAAGAACCAGCTAGATGCTAGAAACGCAGAGCACTACCGAAACAAATTGGCTGGCGTGACGGCCAATGTCGAGATATTTAAAACCAAGATGCAGGCGGTGCAGCTAAGAACCGATGTGATCAAGGCAAAGTTTGATGCTTATCGTACCGACATGCAGGCGTATGCTGAGCAGTTGGGCGCTGAGCGCTTGAAAATTGAAAAGTACGATGCCGAGATGCGCGGTCAGCAAGCTAAGATAGGTATCGCGCAAACCCGCGCCGATATCTACGCCAAAGAGATTCAAGCAGTAGGTGGAAAAATAGAGGCGGAGCGCTTAAAGCTGGACGCCTATAAAGCTCAGATTGATGGCGAACAAGCCAAGCTGGGTGTGGCGCAAACGCAAGCGCAGATATACGGTATTGATATCGATGCTTATAAAGCACGAATGGGTAGCGAGAGTATCAAGCTTGAGATGCACGAGGCGGCTTTGCGCGGCGAGTCTATTAAGGCTGGCATCATGCAGACCGAGGCGGGTATCTATGAGACGGATGTTCGAGCAGCCATTGCTCAGTCAGAAGCAGGCAGGTTAAAACTTGCCAGCTTTGAGGCGCAAATCAAGGCCGAGCAAGCCAAGCTAGGAATCGGTGAGACGCAGGCAAGAATATACGCCAGTGATATCGACGCATACAAAGCACAGAACGACGCGCAGAAAGTAAGGTTTGATGCTTTCGATAGTCAGATCAAGGCGGAAACTGCCAAGGCTGAGATTTATGATAGCACGGTCAGAGCCTACGCCAGCCGCGTACAGAGCTATGCTTCTAAGAGTGACGTCAAGGTTAAGCAGGCTCAAATCAATATTGATGCAGCTCGCGCTTATGTGACCAAGTATCTGGCTGATGTGGATGGCGTTAAGGCGCAGATGCAGGCAGGACTCAGCGAGGTGCAATATAATACCCAAGTGTTCCAAGCGCAAGTGGATGGCTGGCGGGCACAAGTGGCCGCAAACACTGCGGACAGTGAAATGCAGTCGCGCTATGCAGATATGAACACGCGTACCAACCTAGCTTATGCTGAGATGCAGATGAGCGAGTACAGCGCCAAGGTCAGCCAAGCGCAAGAGCAGGCGCGTATTGCACTAGAGGCAGCTAAAGCGACCGGTCAATATACCGCGCAGCTGGCCGCGGGTGCTATGAGCGCCGCGCATGTATCAGCAAGTATCAGCGGTAGCGGTAGTGCTGGCATATCATCAAGTGATAGCGAAAGCGAGTCAACCAGTCATAATTATAGCTACTAGCCAGCCTGAGATAAATAAAACCCGCCAATTATTTAGCGGGTTTTTCTTTGTAGGCTGATGTGCATATTCACACATCATCGGCTTAGCTAACGCAAAATTGCGTTGGCTTTAATATCAATATTTTAGTCCTTAACTGTCAATTTGACGGTCAAGGGCTTTTTCATATTCCGCCAGTTTCTATTTCAAAAAGTGTCAGCATGTGAATTACTTCTGAGGAATTACCTTCGTGTAAAACTCTTTCGTAGTCTCGTCGCTCCACATCAGGCTTACTTTGCCACCAGTTTTTAAATTTATCGCTATCAACAATATCGTCTGCATCAGGATGTGCCTCATATATCCTTGATAGATGTGCCTCAAGTTCAGCACTTTGATAGTCATCATTTTGGTCGAGTTGGGTTTGTGTGGTAGCAGGTATAGCTATGGCCGCAACAATACCAATGATAACAATTGCACCAATAGATAAGAAATACCTGTTAAACAAAAACTTTTCTTGGCTGTCAAACTCTTCTTTAGGTAGTAGGTAAAAAACAATGTGCACTAATGGGCTAAATAATACTGCCGCAATCGCCACTAAGGCACTATAGCGCCATATGATTCGGAGGGTTTGGAATAAATACCAAAGCATACTAAGCCCTGCAACAATCATTGCCGCACCCAAAATATACATCACCAACATACTCATAGCGCCTACCCCTGTAAGGTTTTAAGAAACCCAGTATATCCATCATACTTAGGTAATGTCTAATGAAAAGTATAGGTAGTAGCTATGGCTTACGGTACGCGCAGTGATGAAGAAGAAAAAAGACGACGCGAGGCGTTTGAGAAAAACAAAGCCAAACTGGCATTTGGTGAGGGCAGTCAAGCATCAGGTTTTATGGGTGCTGGTAATCTTGCTGCCAAAGCACCGCAGCCAAAACCCCAACCGACCACTGGCCGACAATCACCACAGCTGGCCACTCGCAACGCTGCGGCAGAGCGAGAGCAAGCGCTTGCGCAGCGACGCCAATTGCAAGCCAATCAGAAAGCTAATCAAACCGCCTCTATACAAAACACCAGACGCGACATTCAAGAAATCTTAAAGCTTCCAGCAAAAGAGCAACCGCAAGCCGTGCAGCGCCTACGCCAAGACTCGCCAGCACAACCTCAAGCCAGATCAAGCGCATCACTCGGAATGACGCCAGCGCTTGCTGCTACAACAAACCAGCCTGAAGAGCGCTTGACCGAGCTAGGTGGCGGTGTCAAAAAGCCTGCGGCCAATGCCAAGATTCAGCTTGACTTCCCCATTAAAAAGCAAAGTCGCGGTGAAGACCAGTGGAACCCGCGCGACTACCCATCTGTTTATGCTGGCAAGCAGCCCGACTCAGCGACGCCTATTGCTGAAACCTATGTAGAGTCACAACCATCTGAGCGAACGCCTGAGCCAGTTGGATTTAATCCCGTGAACAATACAGCAAGCAGTGGGCGCAGCAATCCTGGCATCGGTTTTCGCATGCCAAGACCCCCAGGTCGCACATGGAGCGAGAGGCAAGAGCGTGAGGCGCTATTACGTGATGTCAGCACACCATACAAAGGGGCGCAAAATGGACAGCTTACCGCGCGGCAAATGGAGCTTCGCGCTGGCATTGTTGGAGCTAACGACAAGTATAAGAATGATCAGTATGGCGCTCAACTCAGTGCGGCAAGTCAGCTTGCACAAACACAGATGACGCAGGCAGGCGCTAATGAGAGAGCTGTACTTGGTGAAGAGAACGCAAACAATCGATTCAATAGTCAATTAGGTTTTGATGCTGGCAAGTTTCAACAGACAGCAGAGCAGCAGCAGCAAGCAAATAATCTGGCTTCTAGCCGCTTAGATATCGAACAAAGCAATTCCGATGTGGCAAATTTTGCACCAAAGCAGCTTAACGCCTTGTATGAAAAATACGAAGCCGCGCAAAGCGACGAGGATAGATCAGAGATTGCTGCGCAAATTCAAGCCCTTAAGGGTACCAAGTCAGATAAAGAGTATTGGACCAATATCGGCGGCGGCGAAACACTGTCAGCCGACGGCCTCACGTCAATCAAAAACCCCGATATTCTTCTCAATAGAAATACAGGTGAGACGCGCGCCATCCCCGCGGAGCCGATTGATTATGAAACCGACCCAAGAGCACAAGCGATTATTAACGATAGAAGCCTTAGTAAAGATGAGCGCCGCAAACAACTTGAAGCATTGAGGTAATCAGAATGGATAAGAAAAAAAACCAAGAAGATAAGCCGTATGATCGCAAAAGCGCAATTGATGCAGCTATGGCAGGCGCGCCGGCACAAAAAAAAGGAGTTGGTGGACATCTGCGTGACACAGGGCTGTCTCTACTTAGTGGTGCTATATCGGTGCCAGAGACCGCAGTAGGTCTTTCTGACATAGCGACTGGTGGGCAAGTTGGTAAAACACTAGAAAACCAAGGTGGTGCGTTTGGTTTTCGCCCGAAGGAAGCAAAGGAAGCGATTGCTAGCTGGAAGACAGAAGAGGGTAAAGAGCAGTTACGTAAATTCCAAGATACCGAAGGGCTTGGGTCCAAGGTTGGTTATGCGCTTGATAACCCCAGCTTAATAACCAACACTGTGGCCGAGTCGCTTCCTGCCATGGGTGCAGGCGGCGTAGTCGGTCGCGGGATAGGGTTAGCCGCCAAAGGCTTATCGCCCGTGGCTGCTGGCGCGCTTGGTGAGGGTGCAGTCGGCGCAGGCCTTGCTGCCGAGTCTATACGCCAACAAACAGACGACGGCCTACTAACCCCAAAACAGACAGGTCTTGCTGCCGCTACTGGTGCCACAACCGCAGGCTTTGGCTTTGCTGGTGGTAAGCTAGCTAAGCAGCTTGGTATTGCTGATTTTGACACTTCGTTAGTCAGTGGTAATCTTGCTGGTCGTACTGCTGCTGAGATTGCAGAAGGTGCGCCTAAACAACCAGGTATCGCTAAGCGTGTCGCTGGTGGTGCATTATCTGAGGGCTTCCTCGAAGAATTACCGCAATCGGTATCTGAAACTATTTTACAAAACGAAGCACTTGGCCGCCCACTTGATGAAGGTGTGACCGATGCGGCCGCTTTGGGCTTATTGTCTGGCGCTGCAATGGGTGGTTTTGCTGGTGGCATGACTCGCAATCGCGCGTCAGTGCGTGATGATATAACCCCAACAGAAGACATGGGGCAAGAAGCGCCTAGACTTGGATTGCCTAATCCTAACAAGCCAAGTGGCGGCGAGCTTGTCAGCCAAAGCCAAAGATATAACCAAAACCCAAACAATCCAAATTGGATTGAGGACGCCAACCCTGATTACTTCAATCGCGGCCAAGGCCCTAATGCTGCCAACATGCGCAACCTAACACCCGACCCTGAGCTGCCATACAATAGCGAGCTTGGTGGTCAGTTTAGTGCAGCACAAGACGGCACGGTATTTAGCGAGTCTGAGTACAATGATTTCTTGGCCGCACAGCAAGCACAGGCAAGAGCAGCGCGTGACGCTGGCATGAGTGATATTAACGATGTCACCCAAGTACCACAAGGCTATGAGCAGGCAGGCAATGACCCACGCTTGCCAGCACCAGACGGTACGGATTTTACCGCCAGTCAAGACGGTCAGGTTTATGGCCGTGATGATATTAATACCAGACTAAGCCAAGAGCGTGATGCCGCAGCCGAGCGTCGTGCGCGTATTGCTCGCGGTGAAATCATAGACAGAACGCCAATACCAGAAGCACCAAAACCATCTGAGCTTATGGGTCTTGACCCAAACAAAGGCAGTCTATCAGCAGCAGCGGCACTGGCGGTTGATAGTGGTGCAAGTCCGGTGGCGGCAGAGTTTGAGCAGGCAAGCGCGCCAGTTATTAACGGTAATGAAACGCGCATGGCTGGCTTGCTTGAAGTTGAAAATAAAGAGCAACCTACTGGTAGTAAATGGTTGCAAGATATGCGCACCGCTTTAGCTAGTTCAGATATAGATAACGGCACCTATCAGGCGCTATCACAGTCCATTGAAGCTGACCCTAAATCAGTGCCAGAGCGTGCTCGTCTTAAAAAAGCCATTGATGCGCTACCAAAAAAACCTGAGCCTACCGCCAAAAAGATTGACCCTAAAGCTCGTGTTATTGATGAAGCTAAAGCGCAGACTGTGGCTTACAACCCTAGAGGTGACAAGATACCGTTACAGTTTGATGTCGTAGATGCAAGCGAGCTTTTATCTAGCCATAGCAACAACTTTGTAGAAAACCCAAACTATCCGCAGCAATACCAGCCACGCGATAGAGCGGATGCTGGCTATCAAGCGCAAGTGCTTAATATTGTCAAAAAATTTAACCCCGAGCTATTAGGCAAGGATAACTCAGTCAATGCTGGTAGTCCTATTGTTGGACGTGATGACAACTTGGTTGAGTCTGGCAATGGTCGCACTATCGCTATCCGTAGAATGTACGAGTCTGGCAAGGGTGATGCTTATCGCCAGTTTGTGAATAAAAGCGCTGAAGAATTTGGTATTGATACCAATGCTGTCAATCAGATGCGTCAGCCGGTATTAGTACGACGCAATAATTCTGATATGGATAGAGAGCAATTTGCCTTACGTGCTAATGCCCCGACTGGCGCAGCTATGAGTAGCAGCGAGCGTGCGAAAGCAGATGCCAAGATACTGCCAAATGCTGACCTCCTAGAGCTTGATAGCAATGGTGGCTTGAACCTAAAGGGTAGCTATAAATTTACTCAAGCCTTCATCAGCTCGCTTGATAAAAATGAAGTAAATGAGCTTGTGCTATCCAATGGGGATTTGTCGCAGACTGGGCAGAACCGAGTATCAGGCGCGCTACTTCAAAGCGCTTACGGATCATCAAAGCTAACCAAGGCAGTCACAGAGGATATAGACGCCAGCGCTAAGAACATGCTGAAGACTTTAGTAGATAAAGCGCCACAAATCACCAAGATTAATCAATCAATCAAAGAAGGCAATCGTGAATCCAATACCTTAGCAGAGGATATTAAGACTGCTGCTGAAACTTATATTGATCTTGTGGAGAGTGGCGCTAATATTGACGACTACCTAAATATGGAGGATATGTTTGGAGAGGGTATTAGCCCACAATCCAAAGAGATTGTCCGAGATTTCTATAGCAATGCACGCTCAGCAACTAGGATGGGGTCACGTTTGCAGGCACGTATTGATGCAACCAATCGCGTTAATGCGCCTGACTTACTTGCTGACTTTGAAGCCGATGCGCCCAATGTACTGAGCAACGAGCCAGCCACGCAACTTACGGATGAAAACCCTACGGTTAATATTCCAGTGCCAAGACAAAGCAATCGACCAAAGGTTGAATCTACCGAGCCGCCAGTACGTGATGTGCCAATAGGTGAGTGGGTGGATGGTATGAATAAGGCTATCGATAGTAATCTTGCTAAGCAAAAGACTGGTAGTACAGCGGATGCACCCAAGACTACGGCAGAGGCTAGCCCAACAAAACCACCTCATCCCTCTGTAGCAAAATCGGAAACAGCACCGGAAGCCAAAAAGCCGACTGCTAAAACTGAGTCATCCGATAATCCTAGTGCCGCTGGTGGCTGGCAAACGCAAATAAATGGCAATGAGTTCCGCATTAATGAGGACGGAATAACTGTACGCAAGCACGACCGAGTTGTTCATATTCGCGGTGCAAGCTCTATAGCGGCCAGCCAAAAAGCGAAAGAGCTTGCCGGTCAAGATATTCGCGAACTTCATTATATCTCCGCAAAAGAAAATACTAGCGACCCATTTAGCGAAGGTTCTATTTGGCTCAATGATGAAGGTGATATGGTTCGCAAGAAGGGAACTAAAAAACCTACTGGTTCATTACTGCCAATCCTAAAGCAGACTAAGGGTGCAACTGAGTCTGCGCCTAAAAAATCAAACAAGCCAGCCACGCCAAGCGAGACAGTCACAGAGATTGAGGACTTTGGTGAGAAGGTAACTGGTGCGCGTAAAGATATGCAATCGTTCTATCAAAAAGAAATGACGGACGATGACATTATCAGCCAGCCACTCAGTAAGATATGGCCCAAGAAAGATATTGATGCTATTGAAGATACACAGATGGCAGCGCTTGCCACTGCATTGCGCAGCACGATACCAAGCAAGCCGCGCAAGGGTTACAAACTAGGTCGATGGGTGGACAAGGTTAAGAGCACTCGCGGCATCATGCAAAACATGCTTAGCGGTGATATGCCGGCAGATGAGTTTGTCAGTCAATTAACTCAAGTAGATGCGGTGTCAGATATTGGTTATCACGCACAACTACTAGCAAAGCTAGATAAAGATAAGTGGTCGCGTGTCAGTAAGGTTGACCCACAGATAGGATACCGAAGACCAAATGAGGCTGGCGAGTACGTCCCCTTCATTGGTTTTGCGGTGACAATAGACAAAAGAACACACACCTTTAATACTGAACAAAGAGACATATCAGAGATTATCGACAAGGTTAACAACCTACTGGCAGGCGATGTTAAAGCGCCGACATTGAAGTTTGATGTTTACAGCAAAGGCAGGGGCGATAATAAATCTTACTTTATCACACAAGCCAGCGATAAAGATAAGACGCCGCTAATTGAGTTTAACGACCTGGCCGCAGCAAGAGCGTTTAAGAGCAACAACAGCGACGAGCTTGTCGATCTATGGAATCAACACAAAGAGCGCGTAAATGTTAAAAAGTCTGACATGCGCTCAAGCACCAACCGTGAGCGCATCGGCCCCGATCATCGCAGCGGCCAAGATATAACGACCGAACAGTTTATGAACACGTTTGGCTTGCGTGGCGGTCAGTTTGGCAACTGGGTGAAGCAGGGCGCTAACAGTAAAGACCGTCAGCGTATGCTCAACGACACCTATGATGCCTTCATGGATTTAGTTGGCGTGCTAAATATTCCGCCTGAAGCGATTGGTTTAGGCGGCAAACTTGCTATGTCTTTTGGTGCGCGTGGTAAAGGCCGCGCAATGGCGCACTATGAGCCGTCGCAAGTTATTATCAATCTAACCAAAACCAAAGGCGCAGGCTCGCTTGCTCATGAATGGTTCCATGCACTCGATCATCATTTTACCTCGTTTAGAGATGATGCTGGCAGAAATACCAGTAAAGAGAATGCTTATATCACCTATAAGCCAGAACCAATGCTTATCATGAAAGACCAAAAAGGCAAGCCTAGCCGTATGCGCCCGATAACAGAGGCGCGACGTAAGCAGATTTATGAGATGAACAAAAACCGCGCCTACTTGCCCGAAAACTTCCTACCTGATTCGAGCCACAAAGAAGGTGTACGCCCACAAGTTGAAACGGCTTTTGCAAACCTAGTAGAAACGCTCAACGACTCACCAATGAAAGCTCGTTCTATCACTATTGACAAGGGCGCAGCCGATGGTTATTGGTCACGCATCATTGAGCGTGCGGCGCGTGCGTTTGAAGGCTATGTGATTAATAAGCTGGAAAAACAAGGCGCACGCAGTGACTTCTTGGCCAACATCACGCCAGAAGACGCCTTTCCTCGTAATATGGACAGATACCCGTATCTACTGCAAAGCGAGATGGCGCCAGTAGCAGAGGCATTCGATAACTTATTTGCCACCATTGACAGCAAAGCCTCAGAGAATGGTAACGGCAAAACACTTTTCAGTCGCGCCGGCCAATTAAACCAAGCGATAGATAGGGTAAAAGCTGGAGCAGTGGGCAGCACGCAGACTACCCGCCAGCAAGTGCTTGCTAAGCTAAACGATAAGTTTGGCAAAGAAACCATTGATAAGCTTATGGCTGATGACAAGCTTGATATTAAAGTGCTATCCGACTTCATGCAAGACGGCAAGCTGACTATACCAAGCGATGTCGATGGTTTATATCACAATGGCAAAGCCACATTGATTGCAGATAACTTATCTGACGACATGATTATCCCGACCTTCCTTCATGAGCTTGGCGGTCATGGCGGTATGCAAACGCTGATGGATAAGAAAGCTTATGACGCCTTGATGAAAGACTTTGATGCGCTGGTAAAAGCAGGCGACCCATTAGCCATGCAAGCAAAAGCGATGGCTGATAAAGTCGCTCGTAATGAGCAAGACGCGCTCGATGAATACTTGCCGTACCTAATCACACTCGCCTCACGCCAGCAAGTCAAGCAAGGCAAGGTGGCTGGCATGATTAATCGTATGGTTATGGCGATACGCTCATGGCTTAGAAATACTTTAGGCGTGCCGATTGCCATTAACTCGCAAGATATTTTGTCACTGGCTGAGCGTATGGTAAATGAGGTTGAAAAGCAAGGCTCATTAGATAACGTGACCAATGCGGCGCCACAGTTTAGCGACCCGAATAGTCCTGATATGAGGTTTAGCGATACTAATGTGCCAGCAAAGCAGCTTGATGATGTTCACACGCCAGCGTTTAAAAAATGGTTTGGTGATAGTAAGGTAGTAGATGGTAACGGTAATCCGCTTGTGGTCTATCACGGAACCAATGCTAACTTTAATACGTTCAGCGCATCTGACGTAGGTATTCATGTTGGTACAGAAGATCAGGCTAACAGCCGAGCCGAGCAAAAAGAAGGCGACGACTTCAAACTAATGCCGCTTTATGTGAAAGCAGAGAACCCATTGCGACTGAAAGACGCTAGATCGTGGAAAGACCCAGAATGGTATTTATACGAGTCTGGTATTTCTGCTTACTTGCCAGCATCCTTGCAGCAGAAGATAAGTGATTTTGCTCAAGAAAACAGAACAGCGAAGGACCTAAGCACACCAGAAGGTCAGAAAAAGGCACACAAAAAGGCTATGGCTATTAATAGCGAAGTTGCTAGGTTCTTAAAGGATGAATTGGGTTATGACAGTATAGTCTATGCAAACACCCATGATGGCACGACGCAAGACAACAAAATGAAAGCTGATGACTCATGGATAGTTTTTGATCCAGAACAAATCAAATCAGCTACCGACAATGTAGGCACGTTTGACACTAACAATCCTGATATCCGCTACAGCCGCGCCGCTGGCATGAATGATCAGCTCGACCCACGCAATATCGCTCGCGAGTCTATGACGCGTCTTTATGACTGGGCAAGTTCCGCACCGCCGGGTAAGTTATCATGGTGGCATAAGACCATCGGCACCATGTATAACCTAGCGAAGCGCAATCCCTACTTTAAGCCCGTCTTTGAAAATACCGAGAAGTTTATCAATGACGTGTCGTTCTACGCAGCCAAGGCGTCTGAATTTGCGCCAAGACTTTTGCCGCAGCTCGACTCTATTCGCGATATCACCAAGTCCGCTATCGGAGCCAAGGACAATGATGCTATCAGCAAACCTATCTTTGAGGGTACGCTGCTATGGGGACGCGACCTAAACGGCAAGGCGGTTCTGGTTGACGACTGGCGTAAAAAAGTTATGGCCACATCAAAGCAAGACCGTCTGCAAATGCTAAAAGATGCAGGCAAGATAACACCTGAGCAACTGACCAAACTTGCCAGCCTAAACAACATTCAAGCCAACCGCTTTATTAATGGCATCATTGACGAGGAGGTGAGCGCCGGTCTTGTGTGGACAGATAACGAGATGCGCGCTAAATTTGATTTAAGTGATGAGCAGATTGGCCTATACCGTGAATTTAGAGATGCAACTGATGCTAGTCTTGATAGCCTAACGCGCTCAGATATGCTCAAGCAACTAGGAAGAGATGGTCAGGATATCGAGGCGACTGTCATGGAGGCTGAGAGTCTGGATGACGCATTTGCCGCTATCCAAGATCATGTAGCAAGCCTGATCAAAGACACGCCCAAAAAAGAAAAGGCGCTTAACAAAACGCTGCAGGATATCAAAAACTCTATGGGTCGTACCAAGCAGTTAAAATCGCAGGGTTATGCCCCGTTGTCTCGCTTTGGCCAGTACACCGTCGATGTGGTAGATAAAGACGGCAACCGTGAATACTTTGGTATGTTTGAGTCCGCTTACGATGCACGCAAGATGAAGGCGGAGATGGATGCGCTCTATGGCAATGACGATAACTTTACAGTCACTCAAGGCGCACTATCCAATGAGGAGTTTAAGTTGTTCGCTGGTGTGACGCCTGAAACGGCTGAGCTGTTTGGCGAAATGCTAGGGCTGGATGCTACTGGTGATAAAGAAGCTGACGCAGCTTTTCAAGAGTACCTGCGCCGCACCAAAAACAACCGCAGTGCCATGAAGCGCCTGATGCACCGTAAAGGCATCAAAGGCTACTCTGAGGATGTTGGCCGTGTGCTGGCAAGCTTTATCTACTCAAACGCTCGCCACACGTCAGCAGCGCTAAACATGGGTAATCTTGACCGTAGTATCAGCGAGATACCAAAGGGAGAGGGTCAGCTAAAAGATGCAGCAGTCAAGCTGGCGGAGTACATTAAAAACCCGCAAGAAGAAGGTCAGGTCATTCGCGGCTGGATGTTTGCGCAGTATCTTGGCGGCTCAGTTGCATCGGCCGTGGTCAACTTAACGCAGCCTATCGCTGTGTCCTTCCCGTACCTTAGTCAGTTTGGCGGAGCGGTGAAGGCTGCCAAAGAGCTTAGCCGATCATCAAGCGACTGGGCCAAGTCTCTTAAAAATAAAAACAACGACCACTTTGAAGAGGATTTACAAAAAGCGATTGACCGAGCCGAGGCGGACGGCACACTATCACCGCAAGAGGTGCACAACCTACTCAAGCAAGCCAGCGGTAAAAACCCACTACGTGCCGGTGATGGCACCAAGGTGGGTGATGCCAAAGCAATGGCGGGTAATGCAATCTCACGGGTCAGTCTGGCATGGGGCACGCTATTTAGCGCCGCCGAGCAGGTCAACCGCCGCGTGACCTTTGTGGCCGCTTATCGTATGGCAAAAGATCAGGGTATGAGCAACCCCGCTGAGTTTGCCACCAAGTCCATCAAAGAAACGCAGTTTGTTTATAACAAAGCGTCACGAATGAGATGGGGCCGAGGCGCGGTTGGCGGTACGCTAATGACCTTTAAGACTTACACCGTCTCATATATGGAGCTGATGCACCGCCTATGGACGCAAGGCGAAAAAGGTTCGCCTGAGCGCAAGCAAGGCCGTCAAGCAGTGGGAATTATGGTTGGCACGCTGTTTTTGCTGGGCGGTGCTGGCGGGCTGCCGTTCATGGAAGACGCCGAAGATTTGATAGATGGTATCGGTCAAATCATGGGTTACAACTTCTCATCTAAAAAAGTGCGCCAAGAGTTTTTAGATAACTGGGTGGGTGAGTTTGCAGGTGACTTCATTGATGGTGGTATCTCAAGCGTGTCCGGTTCACCGACCGACGTATCAGGTCGCTTAGGTCTGGGCAACTTAATACCAGGTACCGGCGTATTCAAAGAGCGGACAAGCAATACTCGTGACGCGCTTGAATTACTGGGTCCGGCTGGTGACTTTGTGGGACGTGTCGCAAGCGGAAGCAGAAGCCTTGCTAAAGGCGTGGCCAACCTTGATGACAACGAACTTAAGAAAGGCGCGCTGGAGTTTGCACCAGTGGCGGTAAGAAACGCCATCAAAGGCGCGGACATGGCAACGTCTGGTATTTATAAAGACACCAAAGGCTATAAGGTGGCGGATGTATCGCCAGTTGATGCCGCTTTTAAAGGGCTTGGCTTCCAGCCTCGTGATATCTCTAAAATTCAAGAAGCCAACTACCTTGGTCAGTCGGCAACGTCCTATTACAACTTGCGAGCCTCAAACATTCGCGCACTATGGGCGGCTGGCGTGGTCGAAGGCAATCAGACGAAGGTCGCTGACGCAAGAGCGGCTGTTAAAGACTGGAATGCCAAAAACCCTGATCAAAAAATTATCATTAAGCCAAGCGACATTGCAAGACGTGTGCGTGAAATGAGGATGGATAAGGTTGATCGCGTCATCAAGCGCGCGCCGAGAACCGCGCGCAGTGGTGTGGCGCAAGAACTGAATAGCGTGCGCGATAATATGTAAACCAACTGTTAGGAAATCCCGAACACTTGAATCCCTACGTTAATGCGTGGGGCTTTTTTTGTAACCTGCCAGCCGGCTCGCACCCCTGTAAGGTTCGTTATTACCATCCTATCTTGGTTAAATAGTGACTGTTGAAACGGCATAAATATTTATTAATCAGTAGAAGGAATAATCATGGATAACCAGCATCAAAAAATCAAAGGCTACCGCGAATTATCACAAACTGAAATCGACCTAATGAACAAGATTAAAGCTAAAGGCGCTGAACTTGGTGAGTTGGTCGCTGAGTTGCAAGCGACTGACGGACTCGACCAGCGGGCTATTGCTATCGGCAAAACTGAATTACAGACCGGTACGATGTGGCTTGTTCGCGGCGTTGCACAGCCTGAATCTTTTTAATATGAGCACGCTAAAGCAGTGTGATGTTGCAGATATTAATAGCAGCAGATTGGTGTATCGCCTAAACCCGCGCGCGCAAAGGAATTATCAATGAGTATTAGAGCCACTATCGGCAATGGACTTATAGCGACAGGGGGTTATGTTGCTACAAAGGCCGCTGCTATATCGTCAGCGGATATCACGCCGCCATCCGCCGCCGAGGTGGTGCCAACCAGTAACGTGTACTTACTTCAATTAGCAGACCCTTATCTACTGGTTGGTTTTACCGTACCAAACTGGCTGGGCGTTGTGTTCTTTGTCATCGCGCTTATCTGCGGCACGATTGCTGGCATGAACCAAGAAACGCCGGTGGACGCCAAGTTTAAACGCGCCTACTTAAAGCCTTTTTACAGCCTAGGTTTTGGCATATTGGTCACGCTTTTTGTCGTGCCAAATTTTTACCCTGATATCACTATTTGGAGCCTGATTGTTCCGGCTGCCTTTTGTTCTGCCATTGGCTCAGTTGTTATTTACTTTGTGATCGCATTTTTCACGTCTGACAAGTTGTGGTCTGTTATTGACACTGAAGCTCATAACAGCGCGCCCGAGTTAATAAAAATGGTTTTTAACTACTGTAAGGGCGTCCTCAAGGCTGTATTAGGGAGGTCTGACAAGTGATTGCTTTTAACCTAGATTTTTTAAACACACTTCTCGCGCTCATTGGTATTGCTGGCTGGGGCTGGGTGTGGTGGTTTGGTGACTACAAGACAGGGTGTAGCATCCGCATCCAAGCAGGAATGATTGTGCTGGGCGCGGTATGGGTGCTTTTGTTTCTAGCTGATGTCGCGCAGGACTTGCGCCCGACCAGCTTCACCGTGATATCGCGGGCGCTGGTATTGATAGGGCTGTGGTGTTGTATGCCACTGCTTAAAAACGATATAGATAAAAAAGAAGGTGGATTATGAGTGTGCATCATATAGAAATCGCGCAAGCAAAGCTCGAGCAGGCAGGTTTTTATACTGGGCTGATCGATGGTGATTTTGGCAAAGGGTCGCTTGAGGCGGTGCAAAAAGTGCTTGCTAAGGCGGGGTTTAAAGCGGCGGAAGATAAGCCAAAGCCTACGCAATCAGACGCGCCAGCATGGGTGGTTGAAGGCTTAAAGCATATCGGTCTAAAAGAGATCGTCGGCCCCAAGCACAACCAAACGATTTTAGACTGGATTAAAAACCTGGGTGGCTGGTTTACTGATGATGAAACGCCATGGTGCGGTACGTTTATCGCTCAGTGCTTGAAAGAGGCGGGGCGTGGTTATCCTAAGCACTGGTATCGTGCACTGGCTTATGAGAGTTATGGCACGCGCCTTGCCAAGCCAGCCTATGGTTGTATCGGTGTTATGGCTCGCAAAGGCGGCGGTCATGTGACGTTTATCATGGGCGAAACCAAAGACGGCAAGTACCTAGTGGGGCTGGGCGGCAATCAGTCAAATGCGGTTAATCTTATGAAGTTTCCTAAGTCGCGGTTCACTGCTTTTGTGTGGCCAACGTATGAAGGCGGTGTGGCATCTTCGCCTTATCCCAGCCGCTACAATCTGCCGACCTACGATAATAGTCTAAAAGTATCGACCAATGAGGCGTGATCATGAATCTACTTTGGCTGGCTAGATACTGGCAGTATATTGTAATCGTGGCGCTGTCACTGCTAATCGTCTTTATGATGTTTATGCTGCGCGATGCGTCTAATACTATGCAGCTAATGCAAGCCAACCATGATTTGTGGAAGGCGAATTACATTGCAAAAACCAATCAAGATATTATTGAGATTCAGCGCTTGAATAGCGAGAGGTACCACAATGCAGTATCGGAAAACACAAAAGCGTATGAACAGATTGCTGATAGTTATGCTGCTAACGGCGCTATTGTTGCCAGCTTGTCAGACACAATCGACACGGCCAGCAGTGCCTACGTCTCAGCCAACGCCGATGCCAGAGCTGAGTACACCGCTGCCATCTCGAACGTATCAAGAAGTTGTTTCGGAGAGATTGCAGAGCTGGCAAGACGAGCTGACGGACACGTCGCTGATATCAAAATGATGCAGCAGGCGTGGCCTAAAAAGTAACAGGGTAAACCTAGTCTTATGGGTAACTAAACGTCCTGGTATCTATAATAGAAAATACGATCAAGAAAGACAACCGATTAACAGTAGGAGACTATGATGTCAGTAACCGAGTACACAGCAATTAGAGCCAGCATCAATCAGTTGGATAAGTTCGTCATGCAGGCTGTTCAAGATGGGTGGCAGCCGGTCGGTTCAATATGGACCGAGTATGGACAAGCGGCTCAAGTAATGGTGAAGGAGGATTCGCCAAATGGAACCACTACAGATTATAAAGTAGTGCGAGCGCCCATCGGTCAGCTAGATAAATTTGTTAGCCTGGCTATTGGCGATGGCTGGCAGCCAGTAGGAACGATGGCACAATCCTTTTCAGAGGCTTTTCAAGCAATGAAAAAAGGGACCGGCACAACTGGCGAGATAGGCCCCAAAGGGGATAAGGGCGACCAAAGGCTTAAGGGCGCTACTGGTGAACCTGGTGCTGATGGCGCAGATGGCGCAGATGGAGCAGATGGAGCCAAGGGTGAACCTGGTGCTGATGGCGCTAAAGGGGGATACTGGGGCTAAAGGCGATACTGGCGCGACACCGAGCCTTGCAGTGACAGCAGACGAGGCGTCCGGACTTGCTTTGGCAGCGAACTTACAAGCTCTTGCTGAAGCGCTTTCAGCCAGAATCAAGGCTATTGAGGACAAGTCATAGGTGTATAAACGTCCTTATATAGGTCGTAAGATGTTGCTATATAGCTAATATTAGCCGCATTTAGTTAGCTTGTCACTCAAAATAGCTATAAATGAGTGACAAGCTAGTTTGTCACTCAATATGAACTCACGAGGATTGCTCGGTAGTTGGTCTAATTACACCAAAAGCTAGACGTAAAAAAGCCGCTAGATATTAGCCTTTCTAACGGCTCTTTGTGGTGAAATACCTTAGTAAGTCTTTACGGGTATCAATCGGATGACTCATGCGATGAGAATAACTTATAAGGAATCGCACATCATCTGCCAGTGTTTTTGCATGTCGTAGCACCGCTGGTCTGACTACGTTCGCTCTATCTGGAAACCCAGCCCTAGCGACTAGGGATTACTGCCTCAAATAAACACAGTAGGTAACATCGATAATCATACCACGCCAACACCTAACACACCATAGGCACACCAAAATAAAACACATTAAATAAATCTTTATAAATCATATACTTGTTAAACCGTGTGCGCTCCCGCCATCTCCACCAAATATTAAAAAACCGATCACTCAATGTGGTCGGTTTTTTTTGTCTAATTTTAAGAAAGTCTATTTACCTTGATAAACGGGCTTACGCTTTTCTATAAAAGCGGTGACACCTTCGGTAAAGTCATCGGTCTTTGCCATCATGGTCTGCTGTTCCACTTCCATATCTAGCGCTTCTG